>NZ_JAYGHQ010000001.1:258312-268996 GCF_034931425.1 Crocosphaera sp. XPORK-15E | reverse complement strand
GAGCGCAGCCGAAGTATGCCGAAGTGGCGGGGTTTTAAACCCAATTTTCCGATAACGGAACTTATGTTGCTTATATTTCTGCGATAAAAGGATGCCATGCTTGGGGAGAAACCCCTGAAGATGCTCGTTTGGAATTAAACCATGTTTTTGCCATGATTTGTGAAGAATATCTTGAAAAAAATCAAGATTTACTTACCCATTTAATAAAGCTTCCACAAATTCATAACTAGAAAAAGGCCGTAAATCTTCAATTCCTTCTCCTGCACCAATGAAACGAATGGGTAAATTTAATTGTTGGGCCACTGCTAAAGCAACTCCTCCTTTTGCTGTTCCATCTAACTTTGTTAAAACCACACCGCTTAAATTAGCTGATTGAGAAAAAACCTCCGCCTGTCGTAGTCCATTTTGCCCCAAAGTTGCATCTAAAACTAATAAAGATTCTACTTGAGCATTGGGGGCTTTCTTATCAATAATACGGCGAATTTTTGCAAGTTCTTCCATCAAATTCTTTTTATTTTGTAAGCGTCCCGCCGTATCTATTAATAATAAATCAATCTGACGAGCTTGGGCCGCAGCAATGCCATCAAAAACCACAGCAGCCGGGTCAGTATTTTTTCCAGGGTTAGCAATAACAGGAGTATTACTTCTTGCACCCCAAACTTTCACTTGTTCCACCGCAGCAGCGCGGAAAGTATCAGCCGCAGCAATAATACAACTATAACCAGACTGTTGAGATAAATGAGCTAATTTTCCAATGGTGGTGGTTTTTCCCGCCCCATTTACTCCAGTTAATAACCAAATATTTAAGGTATCTTTTTCGGGGGCAAATCCTGGATTTTTTACCTGTTGTAACGGACGATCTAAAATATCTCTTAAAATACCTTTGAGATATTCAATAGCTTGTTCTGAAGGTAAAGATTCTTCTAATAGTTTCTTTTGTAAGGTACTAATTATATGATCCGTAGCTTCAACTCCTACATCTGCTTGCAATAATAGGGCTTCAATTTCCATTACTGCATCTTGGTTTAGAGGCCCTTGACCAACAATTGATTTTAGTTGGTTAACTAAACCGCGACGGGTTTTTCCTAACCCTTGACGGAGACGTTTTAACCAGTTAATTTCGTCTTCTGAAATATCTTCCGGGGCCCGGCCTTGGGCCGCTAAAACTTTCGCTGACCAGACAAATTCTTCATCAAAAGTTAAGGGTGTTTCTTCTGGGGGAGGTGCAGTTTCGATCGCTGTTTCTTTAAGAACTTCTAGACGATCAGATTTTTGCATCCAAACAGGAACGTCTTCTGAGGGGGTTTCTGTTGGGGTAACAGGTTCTTCTTCCGTAATGGGTTGGTATTCGGTAACAGTTTCTGAGGGGGCTTCTGATGTCTCTACTGTCTCGGTAGTTTGAGATTCATCTTTCCGTTGTTGAATATTCTTATAAGCGGTTTTGGCCCAAGTGAGATAGTCTTCTTGAGTCTTCTCCTCGGTTACAGTTTCGGGTTCAGGAGTTGGGGGTGACGTAGTTTCTGGGGCCGGGGTTGCTGTTTGTTCTTGCTCTGGTTGGCTTGTTTTACGACGGAACCAATTAAACATAGGGAAATATTTTTATAATAATAACTTAACTATTTTAACTTATGGTAAGAGGTTTTATCTAAATTTATTTAATATTAGTTATATTAGGGTTTCGAGACAAGTTTAACTGATATTTATATAGAGCAATGGGGCGATTAATAGCTTTAAAATAATCAGGATCTTTAGGGGATAAATAAATGGCTGTAATTTGTTCTGTTTCTATTTTGTTATCAGCAATTAAATGATAATTAGTTGTGGTTTCTACTTCATTAATATAAATACTGGAAGGTCTTTGAAAAATTTGCTGTGTAATTTCTGTGGCGACAAATGTTTGAACCTTGGGGCGTTCTTGTTGTCGTTCTGTTACTGTAGAAATTAGTTGATTATTTTGAGATAAAAACGTAATTTGACGATTAGGATTATTAGGAGATACTTTAACCGATATGGTAGCATCTTTTCCTAGATAAGCTTTAGCAATATTATAGCCATTAAATTCTCGATCTGCCACAATAGGTAATTGAGAAGATCTAAAAGAAGCTAAAGCAAAAATATTAGGAATAGGGGGATATTTCTTTTGAAAACGAACTTGAAAATGCAACGGTTGATTAAGATAACGTTGATTATTTTTAAAGCCAGGAGTAACAATTTTTGGAGCTAAAGGAGCCACTTGATCTAACAAAATACTTGTAACATTCCAGGTTCCATCCATCCAATCAGGATAGATTAAATATCCTTGAGCTTGACTTAAATTTAAAGGTTTATTCCAGTCAGGATAAGTCTGAATATGCTCAAGTAATTCCCCTGCTTGACTTGGTGAAACATTTTCCAACAATATAATAATAAATGCCAAAAATATCATTAAGATACGCATAACTCAAAATTCAATTAGGAGATTTTGCCACAAAACTAGCGTAACTTAATTCATTGATTGAATTCCACTGTACAATTTCTTGTCTAAATTTATTCCAAGAGTCATAAACCTCTTTAAAAGAAGGATTTTTACTCGCATTTTCTGCATATAAATCAAAGGATACTTTTTGTGCTGCTTTTAAAATTTCCTCAGAATAGGGAATCAATTTTGTTCCACCTTTCAACAAAGATTGTAAAGCGATACGATTTTGAGCATCATATTGACTTAACATATTTATATTAGCGTCCATAGCTGCCCCTTGTAAAATTGCCTGATATTCTTTGGGTAATTTTGCCCAAGCCGTTTTATTAATTTGTAAGTCTAAAGTTGCCCCTGGTTCCCACCAACCAGGATAATAATAATAGGATGCAGCTTTATTTAAGCCTAATTTTTCATCATCATAGGGGCCCACCCATTCCGCAGCATCAATGGCCCCCGTATCCAAGGCCAGAAAAATCTCACCCCCTGGTAATACTTGCACATTAACCCCCAAACGGGACATCACTTCACCACCCAACCCAGGAATTCGCATTTTTAAGCCTTTAAGGTCATTAACAGACTTAACTTCCTGTTTAAACCATCCTCCCATTTGAGTGCCTGTATTGCCCGCAGGGAAACTAATTATATTAAAATCACTATAGACTTTGTGCATGGCTTCCAAACCACCACCATGATAAAGCCAGGCGTTTTGTTGTTGGGCATTCAACCCAAAAGGCATAGCTGTTCCAAAGCCTAAAGCCGAATTTTTGCCTATATAATAATAACTGGGAGAGTGGCCACATTCGACTGTACCCTGTTGTACCGCGTCTAACACTTCTAACCCTGGGACAATTTCTCCGGCCGCGTAGGGGGTAATGGTAAATTTTCCCCCAGTCATGGCACTAACGCGATCGCAGACGGTTTGCGCCCCACCAAAAATAGTATCTAATGATTTGGGCCAACTGGTCTGCATTTTCCAGCGAACAGAAGGCAATGAACCTGTGTCTATGGGTTTAGTTTGAGACTGACAAGAACTCAGAACAGCGGCCGCTGTCACTCCTAATGTCCCATTGCTAATAAGATATCTTCGTTTCATTCGTGATTTTTTTAAGGACTTTACTGGCTTAAAGATGGTGTCTTAAAGTTCCAAGTTCCCATGATGACACAGGTTAGGCCAAAGGGAAAACTTAATGCTGTTCTAGTTTTCCTACCCTAAAGCAAGCCATCTCATCAAAAAAGGGTCAGAAATAAAATTGTCACCCTCTTTACGCATTTTTGACACACCATTGACACAATGAGATTGTTTAATGTAATGGAGTTTTTCTCACAAAACCGCTCTAATAAACTTTTTAAAACGCTCTCAACACTTTTTAAGTATGAATCCTACTGCAACCCAATTCATTGATTTTTTACAACAAGATTTGGCTATTCCTGCCGAATCTATTCACTTAGCCTTGCGAGATGAACAAGCCATGCCCCATCATTTTCCCATGATTCTCTGGCAATATGGCTTAGTCAATAAAGAACAATTAGAATCCGTTTTTGACTGGCTAGACGATCACCTTCTTTGACACTCCCGCCGTTCTGTTCTTTTGAAACTTAGGATAACCTTTTTTGCCTTTTATCCCACGTTTACAATTGTCATAGAAACGAAAAATCGCTGACCATGCCCTTTCTGATGATGCCTGTATTGCTAACGAAGCTCGTTGTGTTAATATTTTAATATCTCGACAAGGCGAGAAACATAGCGATAACCAAGCTAGATTCATAATCATTTTTTTTGATTAACCTTGTATTTTACCTTCGGGACGAGGGAGTAGCTTATCGCCTTGGCGTAAGACTCGCTATTGCTTGCAATAGAAAGCTGCTGATTGGGTAAGAAGCCCGCGCTGTACGCTTGCGCGACTCGTCGGGACAGTTCACGAAGTATTTATGATCAGAAAATTGTTCTGTATTCTTGACCCATGCTAATGACTTAAGACTGTTAACTAAAGTACAATAAGCCTTTAGTTGTATGCCAGAGATAAAGTTTTATGGGTCGTGCTAATAAAGTAGTTCTTGCGTATTCCGGTGGGGTTGATACCTCTGTTTGTATCCCCTATCTCAAAAATGAATGGGGAGTAGATGAAATCATTACCCTCGCCGCTGACTTAGGCCAAGGAGATGAACTGGGGCCCATTCAAGCTAAAGCCCTTAAATTTGGGGCATCTGAGTCCTTAGTAAGTGATGCTACCGCAGAATTTGTCACAGATTATGCCTTTAAATCTATTAAAGCCAATGCCCTCTATGAGAGTCGTTATCCCCTCTCTACCGCTTTGGCCCGTCCCCTCATTGCTAAATTATTGGTAGAAGCTGCTGAAAAATATGGTGCTGACGCAGTAGCCCATGGTTGTACCGCTAAGGGTAACGATCAGGTACGCTTTGATCTGGGAATTTTAGCCCTGAACCCTACCTTAAAGGTGTTGGCCCCGGCCCGGGAATGGAATATGAGTCGGGAACAAACTATTGCCTATGGGGAACGCTGTGGCATGGAATTTCCGGTTAAGAAGTCTTCACCCTTTAGTATCGATCGCAATTTATTGGGACGCAGTATTGAAGCGGGGCCCCTTGAAGATCCGATGACGGAACCCCCCGAAGAAATTTATCTGATGACTAAGGCGATCGCAGATACCCCTGATAGTCCCGAATATATTGAGATCGGCTTTGAAAAGGGTATTCCTGTCAGTCTCAACGGTCAAATTCTTAGCCCTGTTGCCCTCATTACTCAACTGAATGAGGTTATTGGTAAACATGGGGTCGGCCGTCTGGATATGATTGAAAATCGTGTGGTTGGTATTAAGTCACGGGAAATTTATGAGGCCCCCGCTTTATTGGTGCTAATTGATGCCCACCGCGACTTAGAAAGTCTGACTTTGACTGCTGATGTCACTCATTATAAGAAAGGGGTTGAGGAAACCTACAGTCATTTGATCTATCGGGGTTTATGGTATTCTCCCTTAAAAGAAGCCCTCGATGCCTTAATTGACCAAACTCAGGAACGAGTCACAGGAATGGTACGCATTAAGCTATTTAAGGGCAATGCTACTATTGTTGGCCGTCAGTCTGACTACTCTATTTATAGTCCCCATTTATCTACCTATGGGGAAGATGATCGCTTTGATCATAAAGCAGCAGAAGGCTTTATCTATATTTGGGGACTGCCTACCAGAGTTTGGGCAGAAAAAACCAGAGGTTAATGATTTAAGGTTGGGGTTTAATCATATTAAGCCCCAATCGTTATTTTTTTAGGATATGACAGTATAAAATTATTGTAGATACAAACAATATTTGGATCATTGTAAATTATGTCTCTACTTAGTTAAAATAATACTAAAATTTATTATATTTTATCAATCTTGAAATAATTCCTGAACAACACAAGTAACAAACAACTGGTTAAAGTATCTAAAACGGTTTAACATTGTTAAACCCCTACAAATTATCACGATTACCGTAGGGCATAATAGTATTATGCCCTTAATCTTTGGGAAATCGTGATCACCCTGAGATCATCAAATGACTCCACAATACCAGCAATATACTAGCACCCAGTCCTAGGGGTGTAGCTAAAAATTCCACAAACTCTAACATAACTAAAAAACATCTTAATACAGTTAATGATACGTCCATGGGTAAGCCCCCAAAAATTTAATAAAATGACATCTGATTCTTAGGATAAGAGTGATTTTCCTTTATAGTCCTAGTCTTCCCATTGTTTTAGTCTTGGTTCCCAATTAGATACAAATTGTAACGTAAATTTTAAATTTAAGCATCCATGACGAAAAAAATTCGTTAAGGTTCCCTCATTTTTTCTGGTAATAACCCTCTAATTTTATGGGTTTAGAGTCAGGGAATGAAGACAAAATAAAGCATAAACCCTGTTCCCAACCTTTCCCAGAAGTCTCATAATTGACTACAATCTGATTTTTCCTAATTCCGTATAAATAGCAACAGTTATCATCTAAGGAGATGAACAAGCTACATTGGTTAAAATGGTTAGGGGACTTAATTCTTTTAAGGTTTGCATTTGTTGTTCATTTTTAACTAATAATGCTCCTACAAATCCTAAAGAATTAATAGAAATTGATTCAAATTTAGACTGCGATCGCGGAATAATCATCATCCATTCTCTGGTAACTAAAAGATTATAGGGATCGGGTTTTTCTTGTTTCTTAATTGACATCCCAACTGCTTCTAATAAGCATTGATAATTTTCTAATGTTAATTGAGCAAGTTCTAGGATATCTTGATTATTTTGAGTTTCTAGATTAATCAGCGCATGAGTAAACTTAAAGCAAGGAATTTTCCCAATTTTTCCTTGATATTCTGCTGTTTTGATCACGGTTTCAATCGGAACTTTTGCCCCTTCAGATATCAAAGGTAAAGGTATTAATTGAAGATGTTTATGATGTTGACTAGCACCCGCTAATTTACCACTATTATAAAAGCTTAAGCCATCAATTTGTAATAAACAGGCCCATAAGGCTGCAAAATCATTGAAGTTTAGCCAAGTTTCTTGGTCTTTAAACTCACGAGTAATGATTAATAAGTGATGATCAACAACATTAAATTTATTCAGTAAACATAAATGAGTATCAGAGATATTTGTCACAAATAAGTCTTCCTCATAGGGAAGAAAAGGATTAAAATCTTTGCCTAATTTTTTCTCAATTTTTTTCTGTTGTTTTTTCGCATTGTCTTTGTGAGTTAAATTAGATAAAATTCTCACAACAAAGTCAATGTCTCCATCTTTGATCAATTCATACTCTGTAGGAATTGATTTTAATGCCCCACAGTTAAGAGCGTAGTTAGTTTGCTGTTTTACTTTGTCCCATAAACTATCAGATTCTAAGAGGATGTTTATTGTTTTCATGTTAATTTATTCCCTTAACTATCTTCTCTTTTAAGTAACCATACACCAGTATAAGTCATTCCTGAATCATCGGGTTGTATCAGTAAAAAATGGAGTCCTTGACTTGCTTCTTTTTGTTCCTCATACTGTTGAGCAGCTTTCGCCATCTCTAAATCCTCAAAGGTCAATAAAACCCAACGTTCTATTAATCCTGCATCTAAAATTAAGCCCCCAGATTTACCAACTTCTGTGGGAATATAAGTTAAGGCAACAGGTTTATTTTCTGCCAACCAACGGGCTAAATACATAGATTTTCTGCCCCCATAAATAATCACTCCTGGAATATTTGTCTGGGAATGAATACCGAGATTAATAGGTTTAAGACTGTCAGGAAAATCTTTGATAGGAATGGGGCGATCGCAAAAAAAGTCAATGATATCACCTGCTTTAAATGAAGCAAAATGCCACTTATCTCCCCATAAATTTTCTGGTAATGGTTGGGGGGGAAGTTGTTCTAATTTGATGGAGTTAGGATGGCGTTGTTTTAAAATTTCTTTGAGTTGAAATGTCCGTCTACTGGGTTCAACTTTAATGTTTAATGCTTCTCCTGCTAAGGTTAATAAACTTAAAGATTGAGGACGAAAGACTTGAATTACATCAGGATAATATTGCTCGATAATCGGCTTTAATTGATTAATTAACCAGGTCGAATTAGCTTGAGATTGTTGACAAATTGCCTCATGAATTATCTTTCCTTGAGAATCACAAATAATTAGTTCCCATTGATAACTATTCTCTAAATTATTGAAGGAATGTTTATAAAAATCTGCTTGCCAAATATTCATTAAGTTTTATTTCATTGATTTTTATTAGACTGATTTGATTGTAACATAATTAAAGAAACATCTAAAATGATTCTGAAGTCTGAAATTCCCAATTTATAGTTAAACTGAGATCTTGCACCGTGATTTAAAAATCATAAAACCCCGATTTTAAAAGACAGCAAACCAAGCATGACTTCGTTACTATTTGGTAAAAAATAGGGGTTTTCAAGCTAGTTGCAAAATATCAGTCAAGAAATCTTATAATTAAGATAAGCATCAACAATAAGGTAATCAAATGAGCAATTCTCACCCCATAGAAGAAAAGATAGAAACTTGGTTAGAAATAGGAACTATTGTCGCACCACAAGGATTAAAAGGGGAATTAAAAGTTGTCCCAAGTACAGATTTTCCTGAGAGATTTGAACAACCAGGAAAACGATGGTTACAGTCTCCCAAAGCTTTATCTCCTGAACCTGTTGACTTAATTAGTGGGCGATATATTCCTGGGAAAAATCTCTATATTATCCGTTTAAAAGGCATAGAAAATATAGATCAAGCTGAATTATTACGGGGTCATAAATTATTCGTTCCCAGTAGCGATCGCCCTCAATTAGCAGAAGATGAATATCATGTATCAGAATTAATTGATTTAGAAGTTTATCATCAATTTACGGGGGAATTAATTGGTATTGTTACAGATATTTTTGGGGCAGGTAATGATTTATTAGAGGTACAATTAAATCATACCGAACCGTCAGTTGTTACCGATACAGAGGAACAGCCATCTGATAAATTAAAGCCCAAAAAAGTATTAATTCCCTTTGTCTATGAAATTGTTCCGGTGGTTGATGTAGATAAGAAAAGAATCGAAATTAATCCCCCTAAAGGACTATTAGAATTAGCTGAATAAATGATTAACTGGACTCCCTATTTTGACTCTATCTGTAACAAGTACGCCCAATGGTGGGACGTTTACACCCTCACGGATGTTGAGGGGAAGACGCGATCGCCGAAAACTGCGCCTTTGTTAACGGATTTGTGGGTTCAGGAAATTAAGAAAGAACGGGAGAAACCAGAGGAAAGGGCAGAAAAAACGGAACGCTTCACCGTTTTAGAGGGTTTACGGAAATATGCTCCTAATCATATCTTATTAAGGGGTCGTCCAGGTTCTGGGAAATCGACAGCTTTAGCACGGTTATTGTTAGAAGAATCTAACTCTAACTCCCCCCTTTTGAAGGGGGGTAGGGGGGGATCAATCCCCATCCTCATCGAACTAAGATACTATCAAACCTCAATACTCGATCTCATTCTACAATTTCTGCAACGCCACGAACTAATTATTGATAGTAATACCCTAGAAAAATTACTACTTGGAAATGATAATTTTACCCTATTATTATTGTTTGATGGTATTAACGAATTGCCATCAGAAGCAGCGAGACAAGATTTACAAAAATTTCGCCAGCAATATCAGAAAATCCCGATGATTTTCACTACAAGGGATATAGGCATAGGAGGCGACTTAAATATTGAGAAGAAGCTAGAAATGCTTCCCTTAAATGAATCACAAATGCGTGATTTTGTCAAGGCTTATTTGCCAGAAAAAGGCGAAAAAATGCTTAAACAATTGGAAATTCGCCTCAAAGAATTTGGAGAGACTCCCCTATTATTGTGGATGCTTTGTTCTGTTTTTGAGAATAATGAAAGCCAAATTCCTGGTAATTTGGGGTTAGTTTTTCAGCGTTTTACAGAAATTTATGATCACAGACTAAAAGCAGATGTTTCGACTTACCAAGAATCGCGGGATTGGTGGCGGGAATTACTGCAAATATTAGCTTGGAAAATGACTCAAGGTGACTCAAAAACAGAGATTCAGGTTGCTATTGATCAACGGGAAGCTGAGGCAGTATTAAAGGAGTTTTTGCAGGGAAAAGTCGAATATGCTGATAATTGTGCCAAGCAATGGTTAAAAGATTTACTGAAACATCATCTCATTCAATTAGAAAGTAACAATCAAATTGCTTTTCGCCATCAACTTATTCAGGAATATTACACCGCCGAGGCATTATTTGAAAAGTTGCCCCATCTCAGGGATGAAGAATTGCAGTGGCACTATTTGAATTATACAAAATGGACGGAAACTATCGCTTTAATGTTTGGTTTATTGGATAGGGAAAAGCAAGCGCGACGGGTGGTTAAGTTGGGGTTAGAGATTGATTTAAAATTGGGAGCAAGGTTAGCAGGAGAAGTCAAAGTTAAGTTTCAAAAGCAGACAGTTGGGTTAGTGCTTTGTTTAGATGTACCGAAACGGTTTAAGATTGATTTATTAGTATTAACAAAGTCTGATGAAGTTGTTAATGAGTTAAATCAAGCTTTAGAAGACTCTGATAGGGATGTTCGTAGTAAGGCAGTAGAGGCTTTGGGTAATATTGGCTCAGAAGCAGCCATTTCTGGGTTACTCCAGGCTTTAGAACACTCTGATGAGGATGTTTGTGGGAATGCAGCAGAGGCTTT
>NZ_JAYGHQ010000001.1:0-258212 GCF_034931425.1 Crocosphaera sp. XPORK-15E | reverse complement strand
TGGCTCAGAAGCGGCGATTCCTGGGTTACTCCAGGCTTTAGAAGACTCTCATGAGTCTGTTCGTTGGAGTGCAGGATACTATTTGGGTAATATTGGCTCAGAAGCGGCGATTCCTGGGTTACTCCAGGCTTTAGAAGACTCTCATGAGGATGTTCGTAGGTATGCAGCAGAGGCTTTAGGCAATATTGGCTCAGAAGCAGCCATTGCAGGGTTACTCCAGGCTTTAGAAGACTCTGATAAGTATGTTCGTGGGAATGCAGCAAAGGCTTTGGGTAATATTGGCACAGAAGCGGCAATTCCTATGTTACTCCAGGCTTTAGAAGACTCTCATGAGTCTGTTCGTTGGAGTGCAGCATACGCTTTAGGCAATATTGGCTCAGAAGCGGCGATTCCTGAGTTACTCCGGGCTTTAGAAGACTCTGATAGAAATGTTCGTAGGAATGCAGCATTGGCTTTGGGTAATATTGGCTCAGAAGCGGCGATTCAGGGGTTACTTAAGGCTTTAGAAGACTCTGATAGGGATGTTCGTAGGAATGCGGTATACGCTTTGGGTAAAATTAGCACAGAAGCAACCCTAACCGCCTTACTCAACGCCTTAAAAAATCCTAATTTTGTCACCGCTAATAACGGAGATACCTTCTATGAGGCATATTCTGCCATCTCCACCATCCAAGACAAACTCAAATATTACCAACCCCTCCCCCAACCCATGAATCAACAAATTTATATCTCCTACAACTGGCAAGAACACAGCAACGAAATAGCAAATCAACTCGTCCAAGCATTTGAAGCTAGAGGAATTGCTATTATTCGGGATAAAAACCACACCACCTATAAAGACTCTATCAAAAAATTCATGCAGCAAATTGGACAGGGAAAATGTGTCGTTGCCGTCATCAGCGATAGATACTTAAAATCAGAAAACTGTATGTTTGAATTAGTAGAAATTGCCAAAAATGGCGACTTTTATGATCGAATATTTCCCCTTGTCTTAAAAGATGCCAGAATTTATAAAGCCGCCCAAAGATTAAGCTATATTCAGTATTGGGAAGAACGCATTCAAGAATTAGAAAACGCCATGAAATCAGGAGGTTTAGCCAACCTGCAAGGCATTACCGATGACCTCAATTTATACACCGAAATCCGCAACCGTATCGCTTCCCTTACCGACATATTAAAAGACATGAATACCCTCACCCCAGACTTACACCGCGAATCAGAATTTGCAGCGATGATTCAAGCAGTAGAAACTAAACTTATAGAGGATAGTTAAACTAAGAGGAGAAAACACAAAATGACTAAACTCTATCAAGAAGTTTCCTTAAACTGCGATTTTCCAGAATACAATCTCAAAAAAGGAGATTTAGCAATTCTTGTTGATACCATTCCCCATCCCACTAGAGGAGAAGAAGGTTATGTTTTAGAGATTTTCGATACTGAGGGAGAATCAATAGATGTAGTTATTGTTCCTAAATCTGCCATTGCCACAGAAAAAAAAGAAGTCAGTAGGTTGGGTTGAGGCACGAAACCCAACACAAGAAATCCAAAGCTATTAACAGACAAGATGCCTGTGCTACACATGATTTAACTAAGATATAATCAAGTTAATCAATAACTTAACTTCAACTAAAAACATGATCCAAAATAATGAATATAGACAGATGGCAATTGACGCGATCGCTAACAAATTAGGTGATCCTATTCCAGCAGTTCGCGCAAAAGCTGCCGAAGCATTAGGAGAAATTGGCAATGAAACCGCTATTCCTTACTTAGTTAGGTGCTTAAATAATTCAGAACAAGAAGTTAGACTGAGTATTATCAAAGCCTTGGGAAAAATCGGAGATGAAACCGCTATTCCTCACTTAGTTAATGCCCTCAGTGATTCTGATATTACCATCCGTACAGCAACAGCAGAAACCCTCGGTAAAATAGGCAGTGAAAAAGCTAATTCTTACCTGGTTCAACTACTTCATGATTCCGTTGACTCAGTTCGTGCTACTGCTGCCAAAGCTCTCGGACAAATTGGCTCAGAAAATGCAATTCCCGACTTAATTAATGCCTTTAATGATTCTAATGAAGATGTGCGTCTCAATGCTGTAGATGCCATAGGAAAAATTGGCAAACGTTACGCCTTAGCTTAGTATGGCACTCAGTTCAAAAAATCTCAAAATAGCAATCAAAGCTTTAGCCAAACAGATAAAAAATGTAAATGTAAAAATTCGTTTAAAAGCCGCTAAATCTTTAGGTGAATTAGGAAGTGAAGAAGCTATTTTTTACATTAATAAAGCATTAGGAAAAGAGACAGATTTTGACGTTATTGTATGCCTAATAGATGCTATAATTCCGATTAACAATTTACCCCATAATCAAACCATGTCAGAAACTCCCCAAGGCAATAAATACAACATTGTTCAACCGCAAAACGTCCAGATTGTTGAACAAGGCGGTGGAATTATTCATAATTACGCGACGCAACAAAACCTAACAGAAGCTGCCCAAGAAATTCAAAAACTCCTCACTCAACTTTCTCAAACTTATCCCACTAATACTGAAGCTGAAAAACAAATATTTATCACTCAAGTTAACGAAGAAATTAAAACTAATTCTAACTTACGAAGTATCTTAATAAGTGGAGGAATTGAATTAATTAAAATTCTTTGTCCTCCTCTCGGTATTCCGATTGAAATGGGGAGAAAATGGCTCGAAACTGCCCAAGAGTCTAACAGAAATCAGTAGGTTGGGTTGAACCGCGAAACTCAACACAGGAAATTAGACGAAATTTTCAAAAAAAATCCTAATTTTGTCACTTCTCTCGGTATTCCGATTGAAATGAGACGAAAATGAATCGAAGAAGCTGGTGACGGGATTTGAACCTGCGACCGGCTGATTACAAATCAGCTGCTCTACCACTGAGCTACACCAGCATCAATACTAGAATAGCAAATTTTGTCACTATTTGTCAGACTTCTTGCAGAAGTTAAGTTAAATTGCCACCTGAAGACAAAAAATACTTTTGCAAGAGGTCTATAAATTACCGCTAGGCCATATTACTTTCAATCGCCCAACGAGCCAACTCTGTCCGGTTGTGAAGATTGGTTTTGTTGAGCATATTCGAGACATGACTTTCAATGGTACGTTGACTCACGCTCAATTTTTCAGCAATATCTCGATTTGACAACCCTTGGGCCACTAATTGAACCACTTTTAACTCCGTTGGGGTCAATTCAACATTGCTGGGAACTTGAATTCTGGTACTCTCATCGAAAGAAATATTGCTTCTATGGCGCATCAGTCGGCTTGCTTGTTTCAAAGAGGACTCAACTTGGGCCACTAATTCTTCTGGTTCAAAAGGTTTGACCATATAGACATCGGCCCCGGTATTTAAGCCTTTCACCCGATCTTGACTTTGGCCTTTTGCCGAAAGAAACATGACCGGAACCCAACTGATGCGAGCATCTTGTCGGATTTTTTCAATTAAAGCATAACCATCCATTTCTGGCATCATCACATCACAGATGATCATATCAGGAACTTGTTTGCTCAAGATATCTAGAGCTTCTTGACCATTTTCGGCAGTGGTAACTTCATATCCCTGAAATTCGAGATAATCTTTCACCAGCAAAATCAAGTTGGGATCATCGTCAACTAACAGTAAATGTTTATTATCTTTTTGGGACGTTTCTTTAAGAGGTGACATTCGTTTTCTCAGTTAAATTTAGATAGGGATTCTGATAATACAATTGCTTGAAGCGTAATTGAGGGGATTAAGACTATGTTAAATCAATCTTGACCCGTTATTGTTGTTTTGGTAAAGCTTTATGAATTTTTACCGTCTTTTACCTCATCATCCACAGACATTGACTTAATTTCTAGGGTTTCTGACTCCGACTGCTTGAGAATTGCTTCTGGTAGTGCATGACTCAAAAAAGCATATTCCTTTACTATTTTATTGCCAATGAGATGTTCCTGGATAATTTGTTCAATGACTTCTGAGGTTGCTTGACGATACCAGACTCCATCGGGATAAACTACTAAGATTGGCCCCGCCATGCAAACTCGCAAACAATTCGCTTTCGTGCGAAAAATACAGCTAGGTTTTTCTGGGGTGACTTGATCTAGTCCCAATTCTTGCAAGCGGCGTTTAAGATAGTCCCACGCTTCGAGACTAACATCTTTGGGGCAACATTTGGGTTTTGTTTGATCCGCACAGAGAAAGATATGGCGTTGAATCTGATTTAACCCCAAGGTTTTAATGCTTGCTGTTAAAGCGTCTTCAACGGGAGTTGACAGAGATTTGATGATTTCTACAGGTTCATCGGCACAAGGGGTGACGGTTTCGCTCATAAACCTTAATCAAGGAAGTATCTTTATTCTATTTTACCCTTTCTTTGTGTCCTAACCCTCTCAGGGCCTTTGAGATGAATTAGTTGTGCTTTTTAGGGCATTAATTTGGGCTAAGGCATCTTGTACAGAGGTTTCTTCTCCCTGTTGTTGCCAAATTTGGGCAGCTTTTTGGAAGTCGGCGATCGCCTGTTGAGGAAGGCCCAGATCTACCAAAGCTAAACCGCGATTAAAATAGGCTTCCCCGTAGTTAGGATCAATTGCAAGTGCTTCTGTAAAGTCAATTTTCGCGTCGGTGGGGCTACCTGAATTAAGATGAGCTAAGCCTAAGTTATTGTGAGCAAAGGCATCATTGGGATTAATTTTTAGGGCTTTTTCGTAATCAGCGATCGCCTTTTGATCTTGGCCTAGTTGTAAATAGACATTGCCTCGGTTGACATAAGCTTCTCCCATTTTGGGATCTAATGTCAGGGCTTGACTAAAATCAGCCAAGGCTTTGTCAAATTCTCCTAAATTGCTATAAACATAACCCCGATTATAATAAGCATTCATATCTTGGGGATTTTCGGCAATAACTTGATTAAAGTCGATTAAAGCCGCTTTATAATCCCCCTGACGGCTTTTTTCAATACCATGTTCTACAATCTCTACCGTATCTGATGTCATAATTGATGACTCAATGGGAACGGAAGCAGATTGATGATGACAAGCAATCATAGAACTCATTGCCAAGACGCATAAAGCCAAAAATGGCAGACGGGAAGACTTAGCCGTCTTTATAGCAATCCATTGGCGGTAGAGAGAGGGTAATTGGGGGATTTGCGTTAAATAATTAAACATTTGGCTAATTTTATGCTTTAAAAAAAAGGTTTTGATGCACTCAGTTAAAGAATTGCGCCAAATAAAAATGAGCTTGAAACGAACGGTCAACTGGACAAATCGAGAATAACTAAGTATATTAACTTAGACCCAGTTGTGCCGTGAGGAGTTTAATCTCATGAAAAAATTTTACCTAGCTACTTTGATGATAGCGTTGACAGCTATCCCTGCACAGGCTCAAACTGCCACTTATTATTCTTCTGGCCATCATGGACAAAAAACAGCGTCAGGAGTGCGCTTCAGCAATCATCAACCGATGGCAGCCCATCCTTCATTGCCCTTTGGTACTAAAGTGAAGGTCACGAATCGAAGAACAGGGAAAAGTGTCATTGTCCGTATTGTAGATCGCTGTCGTTGTAGTATTGATTTGTCTCAAGGGGCGTTTAGAGCGATTGGTTCCTTACAATCGGGCAGAATTCCCGTTAAGCTTAGAGTTCTCAATTAAGGAAAATTTAAGATATTAGGTGTGTTTCTGGTAGGGGCAATTCATGAATTGCCCCTACAGTTTTTTCTGTTGCCCATTATAGGGGCAGCAAACTCACCAAGGTGTTGAAATGGCCTCCCATTGCTGTAATCACGTGATGAGTCACGGGAAGACTATCTACTACCATTCCTGTGCATAAAAGCATCAGATAGAGGATAGAAAATTTAAAAAGCGATCGCGCCTTATCTTGATCAAAGGGAGCTTGTTTCAATTGCCAGGTTTTTTTGAGGAACATGACCCCTAACACCAGGGCAATGATGCCATATATCCCACCGGAAACCCCCAGAGGATAGACTAAAAGAAAGGTACAAGGGATAACTAATAAGGTATACACCCAAATTTGGCGCACGGTAGATTCTTCCCCTTCTACCACAGGCATCATCGGCACATTGACTTGAGCATAATCATCTTTGATCATCAAAGCCAAAGCCCAAAAATGGGGGGGAGTCCACAGAAAAATGATGGCAAATAAGATCCAAGGGGCCCAGCTTAAATCTCCGGTAACGGCGGCCCAACCAACCAGGGGAGGAATAGAACCTGCGGCCCCACCAATAACAATATTTTGGGGACTATTGCGCTTCAGTAGGTGAGTATAAACCAGCATATAAAAAACAATGCCGGACATGGCTAATAAGCCACTGAGAAGATTGATATAAATGAGAAAGAGGCTAAAGGACAAAACCCCTAAGACCATGGCAAAAATGAAGGCATGACGAGACTGGACACGGCCTGAAGGGATAGGACGGGCCCGAGTCCGTAACATTTCATAATCAATGTCTCGGTCATAAATACAGTTCATTACTTGGGCCGAAGCGGCGGCCAGGGTTCCCCCGATCAGGGTAATAAACAGTTGAAAGGAGTCTACTTCGCCCTTGGCAGCGATCCACATGGACGCAGCAGTAGTGATCAGTAACAGAGGAATAATCCTCGGTTTGGTCAGTTGATAATAACTTTTGACCACTTGTAGAAAGTTTTCGTTACGACGGACAGCATCAGTCCCAATCATTAAATTCACACCAAATTCTATTAATTGATTAAGTTAGGAATTACCAAGGGATTGAATGTTCCTTGATGTATCCCGTATCGCTAGGGTTGTCAAGGCGACTAAGGTGCCAAATAAGGCGGCTCCAACGGTATGATGGGTGACGGTTAAGGGTTCAACTTGTAAGTGTAAATAAAAGGTAGCAACCCCTAACAACACTTGTAGGACAACCACACCACCCACAACCCAAGCTAATTTTCTGAGGTGGGGGTGAAGGGCCGGAGTTCGCCACGCCATAAACACAACGCTAATGGTGGCGATCGTCGCCGGAAAAACACCGATAATGTGGCTATTCATGACGGCGCAGAGTTGAGATCCCCCGAAACATTGATGGAGGGCCCAACGGGAACCTACTAATCCACCTAACAAGCACTGGATATAAACTAAAATAGCGGCTGTCATCCCTACCCATCGCAGTTTTCCGGCGGTGGCTGTTCCTTGATAGGGGGTGAGACACAAGGCAATTACCACTAAGGTTGCAAAGAACAGGAGGGCAGTACCAAGATGGGCGGTGACAATATCAAAGCGCAACATCTGGGTAACGGTGAGTCCTCCTAAGACTCCTTGGAACAAAATTAAGCCTAAGGCCCCAACTGCCGCCCAAGGAAGCCATTTGGGAAGTTCTTTGCGAAACCACCAAGATAGTCCCACGAAGGCGAGGGTACTTAACCCAATGAGGGACGCATCAAGACGATGAAACCATTCTAAAAAGACTTGGAGGTTCATCTGTTGAGTGGGAACTAACTGACCGTAACACAGGGGCCAGTCTGGGCAAGCGAGTCCCGCATTCATGACTCTGGTGGCACTACCAACGGCCATTAATAAGAGGGTGGCGATGGCAATTTTCCAGACGAGAAGACCCATCCATTTTTGGATTTGAGGACGATCTCTTGAGGTTTTTAGTTGTCCCTGAAGTACAGATTCTGTCATATTTTGCTTTTAACGAAATTGTTGACTTCGCTACAAAATTTTGATTGCTTTAAAGCAGAGCTAGTCAGATTCTACTTAAGAGTTTATGGTTTGTGCATTAATTCCTAGTAACATTGCTAGATCTTTTAGATTCAGTTAATCATTACTTTACATTGCTTAATAATAAAATACTATAATTTCATTAACTCTTAAGAAGCCTTTTATAAATCTTTAGTTTTAGCCAAGATCAACAAAATAAAAATGTATCAAATTTAACTTATAGCAAAAGATTGCTATATTATTAATATAAAGGTACTTAAGGGAAAAGAGGAGACAGGGGATTATGGTTTCTCAACTCGAAAATATTGCGAAACCTGAGATTATTTATCCTGAGACAGATGGTAAACCCATGGCAGATAATACCCTTCAGTTTCGCTGGATTACTACGATTAAAATAAATTTAGATTGGTTATTTGCTAAAAATGACCAGGTATTTGTTGCTGGAGATTTGTTATGGTATCCCGTTGAAGGAGATAATAAAAAACGACAGGCCCCTGATGTTATGGTTATTTTTGGACGGACTAAAGATGAGCGGGGTTCTTATCAACAGTGGAAAGAAGAAAATATTGCCCCCCAGGTAGTATTTGAAATACTTTCTCCTGGAAATACCCAAAAAGAAATGAGTCGAAAACTGCTCTTTTATGAGCGTTATGGGGTAGAAGAATATTATATCTATGATCCTGATAAAAATGACCTCACAGGTTTGTTACGGGGTGATGAGGGGTTGGATACCATTGAAGACATGAAGGGATGGATTAGTCCTCGTTTAAATATTCGCTTTGAATTGGCCCAACCTGAATTATTGTTATATCATCCCAATGGTGAGGGTTTTTCCACCTATACTGAAGAACGAGAAAAGGCGATTAAAGAGCGTCAAAGGGCTGATAAATTAGCCGCAAAATTACAAGAATTAGGGATTAATTTAGATGAACTTTAATTAGATTCTGTCGGGGCAAACGGCCGTTCGCCCCGACAAAAAATTACTATTTTGTCAAACGAGTTAACACTTGATTTGACCGTTCTACAAAGGATTTCATTCCATCAGCATCGAGTCCTTTTTGTGCCATTAATGCTAAATCGTAGACGTGCTGACAGAGCATTTTAGCCATTTCTGCGGAAGGAGAATCACCCCCTGCTTGGATAATACTTCCCTGACTTAATTGATAGATATTTTCGATCAAAGGATGGGTTGTATTAATCACTAAAACGTGTTCTTCGGGAAAGTCCATAATTTGTTGTTGAGACATGGCCATCATCTCTCGAAAACGTCTCATCGCTTCTGGCAATAACACCATAGCTGCGGGAGTATTTTGGGGAGTATCTGACTTTAATGCTTCAGTTTTGATGTTGACTTGGGGTTTATTTAAGGCTATTTCAAACAGTTCCTTAATTTGTTCGCTACGGGTTTTGTTGGTGGTGGGATCAACAATTTCATTACTCTTATCTTCCTGTAACAATGTGTTGTCTAATTCAGAATCAACACGGGAGAATTTAACCTCAGAATATTCTTTTTCTAGGAAAGGAATAAAGTAATTAGTATCAATGAAAGAGTCCATAAATAGGATCTCTAATCCTTGATTTTTGTAGAGTTCTACATAGGTGGCTTGGGTATTGGTATCGGTGCAATAAAATACCCGATTTTCATGCCGTTCTTTGTTCCGTTCTAAGTAAGCAGGTAAAGTAGTATAACTTGCTTTTTCATAGCTAAATTCTCCCTGATTCTCTGTATTTTCTTTTTCTACATTTTGCCAAACATCTCCTTCTGCTTCAACTTGAATTTCTGGGGTTTCTGTTTCAGTTTTTGGGGCTGTTTCTTCAGCTTTATAAGTTGTTTTGTAGATCAGAATGTCTTCGACTTGCTTTTTAAACTTGTCGTCTTTGAGAGAACCATATTTAACAAAAGTTCCTACATCTTGCCAACATTTAATGTATTCTTCGGGAGTCTCTGTATAGATAGAGTTGAGACGATCTGCAATCTTTTTCGCGATATGATTGGCAATACTGCGAACTGTCCGATGATTGGTTAATGCGCTTCTGGACACATTTAAGGGAATATCAGGACTATCAATTACTCCCCTTAATGGCATTAAAAAATCTGGGATAATTTCTTCACAGTGATCGTTAACAAAGACTTGGTTACAAAACAGTTTAATATGTCCCTGGGAAACATCTACATCAGGACGCAGTTTAGGGAAATATAAAATCCCGTTGAGTAAGTAAGGATAATCGGTGTTTAAATGTACCCACAGTAAGGGATCTTCTTGGAATGGGTGAAGATAACGATAAAATTCTAAATAGTCCTCATCAGTTAGATTTTGTGCAGATTCTTTCCAGAGGGCTTTTTGTTTGTTAATAGCCTCATTTTCAAACTTAATGGGAACTGTGATAAAATCTGAATATGTTTTCACTAACTGGCGAATTCTTTGAGGTTCTAAATACTCTTGTTCCTCATCCATTAAGGTGAGAGTAATGGTTGTTCCTACCTGAGTTCGAGAAGATTCTGTTAATTGAAATTCAGGGGAACCATCACAAGACCAATGAACTGCTTGGGCCCCTTCTTTATAAGACAAAGTGTCAATTTCTACCTGTTTTGCTACCATAAAAGCAGAATAGAAACCTAACCCAAAATGTCCGATTAATTCATTGGCATCTTTTTGATATTTTTGGATGAATTCTTCTGCACTAGAAAATGCTACTTGATTGATATATTTCTTGATTTCATCAGTCGTCATTCCAATTCCATTATCAGAAATTGAGAGGGTTTTATTATCTTTATCAACTGCGATCACAATTTCTGGTTCAGATATTTCTCCTGATACTTCCCCCGCTAAAGATGCCATTTTAAGCTTAGAAATAGCATCCACTGCATTAGAAATTAACTCCCTTAAGAAGATTTCATGATCAGTGTAGAGAGACTTCTTAATAATGGGAAAAATATTCTCAGTGTGAATGGTAATGTTGCCTTTTTCAAGTACCGTCATAGCGTTTTAAGTTAGAAATGGTTTATATACGATCATCTCTGATTATCCCTGATCTTAGCTAAATTTTAACTTTGGGATTATCCCACCATAAAGATTCGGATTTCCGTACTTTATAAGTATATAACAATAATGAACAATTAAAACTATTAATAAGTAATTAACCAAAAGGCTTGTTTTCTAATATATAAAGGATTGTCAATTGAGTTAGAAGGAGCAATCATTTTGATTTGTTTATTCAGGGTATTATGGGAAACTGTCCAGTTAACATACTCTAAGGATTCATCATTATCTTGATGGGGACAAGTATGAGTGACTTTCGTGATTTTATTTTGTGTTACTTTAAAGATTCTACCACAGTTTTGCGGTAAAAGAATAATGGCTAATAATTGATTTTTGTTATGGTATAAAGTGACTGTACTGGGTTGATTCACCCCGTTGGCAATTCGTCCCCAAAATTGCGCTTTAGCAGGATAAGATTTTTGAATAGGGGTGATATTTACTCTCGCTAATTCCCAGGATAATGCTTGACTCCCATTCATCTTAAAGCAGAGTAGCATAGTGATTATTAATAATGCTTTTGTTCTCAAATAGATCATCTTCTTACTTATTATTTATTAAGTAGCTAAAGCTTAATCCCATGCTTCAAATTCCCTAATCCAATGACGAATTAAGGTGCTAAATTGAGTGCGTCGATTTTCAAAACTTGCTGCAATCCAAATAAACATTAAACCGATGAATAAACCGATAATCCATTTTAACAGAGGATAGGTCAAACTTAACACAACTAATTGATAAAATCCATTAATTAAGAAAGTAATAGTTCCTGTAAATAAAAAAGCACGAATTTGTAAAGACAAACCGATAAAAATCAAAATAATACTCATAATTCCTGGAAAAATACCCGTTTTATTATAAAAGAATAGAGAAACTAAACAAATAATTCCTGTACCAATTAGACGAAGAAAATGTCTTAATTCTTTACCTTCTTCTCCTTGACAATTGGGTTCAATCCAAATAATTGATAAAAGAGATAAACCTAACAAAATAATATAATCTGATATTGAGAATTGATAAACTGATTTAAACCCTTCAATAATTGCCCCATTAACTAAGATTAAACTTAAGTAAAGTAGACGAGGTTTGTAACTCATTTTCGCTAAAATACCGTAAGAAATAGCAGCGACTAATAAAGTAATTGAATTAAGAGAGGAAAGGTTGGTAATTACTCCAATTAAAGGTAAGGCAAAAGCTAACAGATTCCAGGGTTTTTTAGACCATCCCCATTCTTGCCAAGGTAAACTATAAACCACTACTCCAAATAAAGCAATAGCTGTTCCTATCCATTGCTCAAAAAAGTAGTCTAAATAGGCAGGAGATGGCATAGTTAAGGCGGCATAAGCAGCAATTCCTCCACCTTGTATTAATCCTAAATAGACCCAGATTTCTCCATAAATAGCATCACTAAATCTTCGCCCTTCTAAGATAGCATATTGGGTTAAAAATATCCCTGCTCCTAACCCAATTAATTGATTAGTTGTTACGGGATATAATAGAGAAGTACCTAAGAATATAGTCCCTAAAATCCAGTGTAAATGGGCAATAACTTTTAATTCTTGTTGGCCGAGATGAAGATAGTTTGATAAACCCGCAGCAGTAAGGCGATAAAAATACATAATTGTGGTTGCTAATGCTGCCATACTTAACAAGTTATCGCCTAATGGTAAGGGATAAATTTGATACCATAATAATTCATAAGCAGACCAAGAAAAGACAGCAATAGCGACATAGATTAAGGGTTTAAATCTTGCTCTACGTCGTCCAATTCCCATAATAATTAAGGCTAAACCAAGGGACGTTAAACCAGTAAAACTACTAAAGAAATTCCATCTTAAAGCTGTTCCTAATGCCCCATATAATAGGGGTAAAATATGCCAACTACTGAGCAAGTTTTGTTCTCCGGTGTGTCGGTGCCACCATTCTCCTAAAAATTGTATACAAAGTCCCAAGATTATGTTAGCAATAGCTAGAATAAATAGAGAGCTTTCTAGGAGTCCTAACAATTCTATTGTTAATAATTCTAAACTCCATCCTAGGGTATAAATTGTCCAATTAGTAGGATGGTGCCAACTGCGATAAATAATCGCTCCTAACAATAAAAATGCTGCTATTATTGACCCCAGAGAAGGAGATAAATATTGCCAATAAATAGCAATAGAATGTAAGGTTAAAGCGACTAAACCAAAACTACATAAAATGATGCCCCACCCATCAATTGCTGTTGTATAAATTCTAGCCAAAGGGTGAGATTTTTGTTTTAAATAACTCCATAGTAACCAAAGGGTTATCAGGGTTAAAATATTGACTAATAACCAGACAGAAACCGAATTAATTTGCCATTCTCCTACCCCTTGCCATAAAGTTAAACTGAGGCAACTTAAACCCATACCAACGGTTAAAACTGCAGCAAATATTTGGTTTAAATATACACTATGAATAAAAAGTAATCCTGTTGCTATTCCTAAGCTAATAATTCTCACAAATTCAAAGTTAGGCATCAATACTTGTATAAGTAAAATTGTGATGATACTGAGCCATAATAGCTTAGAAGTGCGGGGAGTTTGCCAACTTCTGTAAGTAGTCCCTATCATCATTAATCCTAGGGTTAATGCTAAAATTAAAGGATTATCTACAGGTTTATTTAATAGGTTAATTGTACTAATATTGAAGACATATAAAGTCATTGCCCATCCATCTAAAGCTGGACTATAATAGGTTGAGAATGAGAATTGCTGACGATTTAATATATGACGAATACTCCACAGTAAAACAATTGTAGTTGCTCCCATTAACAACCATATAATTAAGAATTCATTGGAGAATTTTAATCCTAAATTACCCAAAAAAGCTGAGATTAATCCTAATCCCAAACCAATGCTAATAACTGCTGCAATAACTTGCTTAATAAGTTGGGTTTGAATGATCATTAATAGGGTTGCGATCGCTAATTCTATCCATCCCCATGATGATAATGTTAAGGCAGGAAGGGGAGCAATAATTAAGATAAATACACTGTACCAAAGAGGGAATTTATTAGAAGTAGAAGATGGTTGCCAACTCCGATAAGCAGCAGTTATCATCAACAAAATAGAGCTTATAAAATTGTTTGTCGTGGAAGGATATGGAGAAGCGACATAAATAAATCCTCCTAAACAAATCAGAGATAAACTATAGCCCCAACCATCAAAAACTTTACTATATAAAGAGGCTAATTCTTCAGAATTATTGGCTAAATAATGACGAATCAGCCAAAAAATAAAGGTGACAATTGCTCCTGAAAGTATCCAGAGTTGTGGTGATAATTTTAAGGGATATAAACAAACAGCGATGATACTTAACCCAAACCCAACCGTAATAGTTGCTGATACCCAATGACGTAAATATCGGGTATTAATAAACATTAATCCTGTGGCAGTTATTACCCCAATTAAACGAGTTTCTGGGAAAAATATAGTTAGTCCCTGCATCATTGATAAAGCGATTACACTTAACTCGTTGGCCAGTTGTCGTCGGGGAAGATACCAAGTAGCGATCGCAGTTAATAATAAAGGAACAATTAACCAACTTAACCCCAAAAAAGGAGAGACAAAGGGGAGATTATACCAGAATAAACTATAAGAAACACTACTAAAAACAAGACTGATTCCCCAAGCACTTTTATTTAATAATGAGAATAATGAATTATCAGGAAAATTGCTGAAAGAAAATAGAGTTTCTATGAGCATTAATCCTAAAAAGATCATTCCCCATACACTAATATTTAAAGTAGGTAAGCAATAGCTTATAATGGAAAGCAGAGCAATTAATCCAGTGCTATGAGTTGTTAAGGCTAACAGATTTGCTGAAGCTCGATGTCGAGGTATTTGAGTTTTGGTAACATAACCTAATATCAAGGTAGAAGCTACTAAATTAAGGGTTCTAAATAAGGGATCGACTAAACTAATTACGGTTAAACTAATGCCTAAATATAAAGCAATTTTGCCGCTAAATTGAGATAGATTATTTTGCTGAATCCGAATAAAAAACATTCTTGACAAAACAATCAAAATCAGGTAAGGAAAAAGTCCTAAACTGAGTAAAACCCAAGCATTATTTGGGGTTCCCGTAAGTTGGGTAATTCCCTCAAAAAACCCTGACAAGAAAGATAAACGACCAATTAACCAATGAATTTGTAAACCGATGAGAAAAATCAAGCCAAAATCTCGTTTTAACCAACTGGTTTTTAAGCGTCTTCCTAACCAAATTATGGCTAAAAAACTAACTGCGATCGCTTGTAAAGGATAAGTAAAAACCGATAATAACCACCCCAAACATAATAAACTACTACCCACCCATTTCCAAGGAGTTTGAGGGGGAGATCTCCACCCCATTAACCAACCACAAAGGGCCACTGCTAATCCTAACTGAAAAATATTAACATGAGCAATAAAAATTGCCCGAATCAACAGAATAACTAAAGCATAAATAATAATTGCCCCAGTTAAACTAAAAGGCAAAAATTTCCGAGTCTGTCTGGTATCATGGGGAGAAAATAAGGTGATAATGGTTGTCCCAATTACCCCAAGATAAGTCGCTATTAAAGGCATTCCTGGAAGCGTCCAACCCCAATGTAAATAAGTTAAACTTAAATGATTTAATAAAGGTAAAGGTGTGGTTGAAGACTCAGAATTTGTCTTAAAAATTTTCAGAGTTAAGGCAGTTAAAGATAAACTACCTACCATCATTCCTAATAATCCCCAAAAAGTATACCAAAGGGGAAAACTATCCATGGCGAAAAAATTAATCGGCACTAATAATAAAGTAACAGTGCGTAAAGCTTGAGTTGTTAACCGTAAATTGGGTTGTTTTCCTGTCCACCAACTCCCTACCCCAAAGGCTAACGTATATAACCACAAAATCCCATACTGTAAGACAGCAGGGAAGGTTTCCCACCAACTGGCCGCAAGTACCCCAGAGGAAATAACCACCATAAAGACACCCAATAACAGCAACCAAATGACGCTTAACTCCGCCATTAAAGATTGCACCATCTGTCCAATTCTGGGGGCTTGTCGGCGTTTTCTTCGAGGTTTTGAAGGTTTTGAGGTAACAGGGGGAGGAGAAGCAACAGGGGGTGATATTTTTGCCCTAGGAAGCACAACAGGGAGAGGAGAGGTCAAATATTGCTGAGAAAGTCGTCTTACCTCAGCATGGTTTAATAGTCCCCGTTGTAACCATTGATCCAACCCTGTTAATAAAGCAGGATGAGAGGCTTTAACATTAACCGTAAAAGCAATTTGAGTATTATTAGATAAAAGTCCCGCAGTTTGGCCAGTTTGCAACCAGGTTAAGAGATCTGTAGCTTGAATGGTTGTGGTAAGATTTAGCTTAAATGTAGAATGAAGTCCGTTAATTTGAGTATTAACATCAAGCTCAGAAATTAACCCCAAATCTAGCCAATCTTGCCATCCTTGTAATAATTCAGAGATAGCATTATCTGTGGTTAGTTTAAGAGGAATTAGGCGATCGCTTGAAAATGACATTACAGCATCCCAAATACTTCACTATCTATCAGGATAAGCAACAATTCGGCATAATGAGAATACAGCTAATCAGGAATTAACAAAGATGGATGCTTTTAGTCCCCTTCCCCCTGCTTGGACTCAGACAGCCATTCATGGGTTACAATTTTGTTGTCCCCGTTGTCATGAGGCTGCGAGTAAGGCTCAAAAAGTCTGGATTAATCGACAGTCTCTCGTTATGGGGGAAGATTATCGCCGTAGATGGCAAGAATTTTATTATTGTGACTGTGAACAAGCTTGGTGGGGGTGGAGTAGCGATCGCCCGCCTTCTGATTTAACGAAAAAAGATAGTTATACAAATGAACAGTGAGAATGTAGGGGCAATTCATGAATTGCCCCTACAATTTTTCATTATCACAAAAACGATAAAATAAATAACTATCTTCAAAAGAATGTTGATCTAACACATGATGAATAATACCTCTTTCGATTAAAATTTGACCGAATTCAATCGCTTCTTCCCTGGTATAGTTTTGATGTTCAACCAACCAATTTACTGCCTCTGAACCAATAAAACAATCTGGATAAATATTCAGACGATAGCGACGATCTTCAAGACTAAGACCATTCGGTGAACGCATCTGTTTAACTAATGCTTTAAGTTCACTATCGGTTAATCGTTCTTCTAAAGGATCTAATTCCTTTTCACTGAGAGAACTAGCCAGGTATTCGTCTACAAATTTAGCAGATTTTGATGAGTCAGAAGTAATAATTTCCTTAGTGGGAAATAGCCCTTTAATCAACTGTTGTAAGTGGGGCGATCTCAGATTAAGATCCCGTTGAGGAAAAGGGATTTCAATACCATAATCACGAAGATTTTTTTCAATGGCATAGTTAAGGTCACTTTTAATGCGAAATTGATGTCTCGGTTCTTTTAACCACACTCTCAATTCAAAGTTTAAAGAACTATCTCCAAACTCCTGAAATAATACTTTGGGACGGGGGTTTGCTAATATTTCTTGATGCTCCCTAGCAGCTTTTAATAACGCCACTCTAACCCTTTTAATATCTGAACCATAGGCAACCCCAATGGGAAGACGAATTGCAGAAGTAGAGTCTCCGTGTGACCAATTAATGACCTCACTTTCCAAAAAACGGGAATTAGGAACAATAATAGAAACACCATCCCACGTCTTGATCTGGGTACTTCTAGAACCCACATTTTGGACAGTTCCCACTAAGTCCCCTAACTTAATAAAATCTCCCACCTGAATCGGTCTTTCTAGGATAATAATTAAACCACTAATAAAATTATTGGCAATATTTTGAATTCCAAAACCAATACCTACCCCTAAAACACTGGCAATAATTGCTAAAGCACTCAGATCCAGTCCCCAAAGTTGCAATAAGATAATTAACCCTAAAAATAGGAAAATATATTGAGTAAAAGTGCCAACAATCTCTTGAACAGTACGATTAGCTCCTAAACGACTTAACAAATAGGATTTAATCAAGAAAACTAAGCCTTTAACTAAAAACCATAAGCCCACCGTTAGGGCTAAAAGTAAGAGTAATTGAAGGGCAGAATAACTCTTGTCTCCTAAAGTAAAAATTGGTTGCCATAATAGCATTTTTACCTGATAAAATCGACTTCTAGATTGAGGAAATAAATAACAAATATAGAGAATTCCACTTAACCAGATAAGGATCGGACTAACTAATAGAAAAATGCGCCATAATAATTTTATAAATTCTTTGCTAACATAAAAATTAGAGGTAATTTGATTCCACTCACGAAACCATTTTTTTTCAGCCCAAACTCCCAGAAAAATCAAGAAAGCTTGAATAATAATTACTGCTAAAATGATGCCTAAACTCGATAAAATAGCCTGACTTAGATAAGCTGAACTTCGCTCAAATTGACCTCTTTCTAAGGCTTGACTTAAGTGTTTTTTCCAAATAACAGCTTGTTCAAAGGAATTAATCCCTTCAATCACATCCACTTCTGTAACACTGAGCAAATGACGTTTTGTGGTGTAATTACGAATGACTGTTTGCTGTAAATCTTGAAAGATAATAAGTTCAACTGGTTCAGGAGAAAGCACTTCTTCCGCTAAAGTTTTATTGATAATATCGGCTCGTTGTTGTGCGCTAAAGTTATTGAGAGAGCCAACTTGAAATAACACAATACCATCCACAATAATCGGAGATTTATCCAGAGAATTTAGGGTAGGACTTTGGGCTGAAATTGGCAGAGGAAGCCAAGTTAACATCAAGGTTAATAAACTTATTAAAATTAGTTTCCAATGACTAGGATGACATGACCATTTTGAAAAATTTAAAATAAACATTAGAATAATTAGTAATTTTTTGGAGCAGTACAAAAGTATTGTTTTGGGCTAGGGGTTCTCATCAACGGAAAATCTATAGTAAGGAAAATTTGCTGATCATTCCATCACCCTACTGCATCAACTGTATATTGAGCAATCAGGTGGCAAGGAATTCATTAAATGATCAGGATCTAAATTTAAAATTATGTACAAAAATTCTACAATTAGATTAAAAAGCACTACCAAAAGATTTTATTATGATAAGTTTCAGCAATGTCTTTTCGGAAATTGCCTGTATTTTGGCGATCGCTACAGTCGTGGGTGCTTTGGCCCTTTGGTTGCGTCAACCCCTGATTATGGCTTTTATTATCGTCGGTATCCTCATTGGGCCGGCCGGTTTAGGGTTAGTGTCTGCCAATGAAGAAGTAGAATTATTAGCGGAATTGGGCATTGCTTTATTATTATTTGTGGTGGGATTAAAGCTTGATCCCCATGAAATTCAAGCCGTTGGCCCAGTGGCAATTATTGCCGGAATGGGGCAAATTTTGCTGACGGGAGGCTTAGGTTATTTATTGGCGATTCTTTTAGGATTTACGGGAATTTCAGCTTTTTACATTGGTCTTACTTTAACATTTTCGAGTACCATTATTGTCGTTAAATTATTATCAGATAAACGGGAAATTGATGCTTTACATGGCCGCATTGCTTTAGGGGTTCTCATTGTTCAAGATTTGGTTGTGGTTGTGGCTATGATTCTTTTAACGGCATTTAGTGAAACCTCTAATCAGTCTTTAGGGCAAGAAATTATCACCGTTTTCTTAAAAGGTAGTTTCTTTCTATTATGTATTGCTTTATTAACTCGCTATGTTTTGCCTAAGTTACTGCATACTTTGGCTTATTCTACAGAATTATTATTAATTTTTTCTATTGCTTGGGCGATTAGTTTAGCGGCAATTGGAGATAGTTTAGGATTTAGTAAGGAAGTCGGAGCATTTATGGCGGGAGTTGCCTTAGCTTCTACATCTTATCGGGCAACTTTAGGGGCAAGATTAGTCAGTTTACGAGATTTTTTATTGCTCTTTTTCTTTATTAATTTGGGTATTCATATTAATGTTGAACATTTAGGAACTGAAGTTTTTTCAGCCATAATTCTTTCTCTTTTTGTTCTATTAGGTAAACCCTTAATGCTTATGGTTTTAGTCAGTCGCATGGGCTATCGTAAATATACTAGCATGATTACCAGTTTATCTCTCGGTCAAATTAGTGAATTTTCTCTGATTATCGCAACTTTAGGTGTTAGCTTAGGTCATATTAATGACAATATTTTAGGGTTAATTACTTTGGTGGGATTAATTACAATGGGAGTGTCTACTTATATGATTATTGATTCCCATACTATCTATGAATGGTTCTCTCCTATCTTATCTCATTTAGAAAGATTAATCCCCCATTCACAACAAAAATTAGGGGATTTAGAAGCGGTTGATTTTCCTCCTGTTGATATTATTTTATTCGGATTAGGACGTTATGGTGGTAGTTTAATTAAAGATTTACAAGGGGAAGGATTAAAGGTTTTAGGAGTTGATTTTGATCCTGAATTAGTTAGGGTTTGGCGTAGTAAAGGAATCTTAGCATTTTATGGGGATGCTGAAGACCCAGAATTTGCCGCTACTCTCCCTTTAAATGAGGCAAAATGGGTGATTAGTACCCTACCAGGAGAACGCATTGGACTAACTTTATTACATACATTACAACACCGAAAGTTTGCCGGTAAAATTGCCTTAACCAGTCATACTAAACGGGAAATGGAGATTCTTGATGACAAGGGTGCAGACTTGGTTTTATTGCCGTTTAGAGATGCAGCAAAAGAAGCAGCAAGAACCTTAGTTTCTCAGATAAATTTAGACCGCTTCTGAAAATTCTGAATGATAATAGGGGTAAAAAGAATATAACCTACTATCCTTAAATCTAAGACAGCAACAAACGCAATTTTTTGACAAGAAGATTTTGTTCTTAGACAATCAACAATATCAGCTTCTATTGTTTGTCCAAAAGCTGATAAATTGACCTCTCTAATTCCTGCTTCATCGCCTAATTGTTCCTCTCGAAATATCAGCATAGAAGTCGTGGGGTAGAAAATATTAAACTAATATATCATACTTATAACATAAGTATGAGGCGAATGTTATAATATTAATTAATGGCTCATTATTATTGTTCATGTTGTTTCCCACAAATCGTCATCTTTGGCCTATCTTTAACTCTGTGATCGCCTGGCTTTTAGTTTTATTAATGACTCTGGCAGTCACAGGCTTAATCATGCCAATTTTAGCACAAGAAAAGCCAACAGCACCCATTATCCTAGAAGGAAGAACCCTCTTTTATGTGAGTGAATCAGGTCAATATACGGCTGAAAGAAGAGCGAATGATGCTAATAATCAACTGCAAAAAATTCTCGCTCAAAACCAACCACCTATTACCGTAAATCTTGATACGACTAAAGATGTTCCTGTGATTCAAATTCAAGGAGCTTATTTAATTTCTGTCACCTCAAATGATGTGCCGACAGGTCGTACTTTACAGGAACAAGCTATACTATGGAAAAACATCTTAGAAATATCTATTAGAAAAGCCGAATATGAACGCACACCCCAATATTTAATCAAGTCTACTATTATTGCTATAGTAGTTCTTTTTATTACTTTTATTATCTCCTGGAAATTGGGAGTATTTTGGCAAAGATTTCTGAAGCCATCAGAGAAAAAAGATGGGGCAACCAGTCCATCTTTAACTCCTCCTTCTACCCAACCATTAACAGCAATTCCTCAGACAACTTCTTCCAAGATTAATCTGGGATTTTTGATACTCTTAATCGTAATTCGTGGCATTATTTGGATTTGTTCTTTGTTCTATATTAGTCACCTTTTCCCTCAAACAAGAGAATGGAGTCAAGATGTTATTGAAATTCTAAAAGTTAGTTTGATCACAGATATCTTTCCCCTAGGAAATGATAGATATTCAGTGCTTGATTTCTTTATTTTAGCAGGATTATTAGTCGGTTTGGTTCTCTTGACTCAAACCGTTAGTCGTATTCTTAAATCCAAGTTATTGAGTGCCACTGGATTAAACCGAGGGGTACAAGATACCACCGCTTTAATTGTTAATTATACTCTCATTTTTTTAGGCACTATTGTAGTATTACAAGTTTGGGGACTTGATCTTAGTTCCTTAACAGTTTTTGCCAGTGTTTTAGGGGTAGGAATTGGCCTAGGACTTCAAGGAATTGCTAAAGAATTTGTCAGTGGTTTAGTCTTAATTTTTGAACGACCAATTCAGATTGGTGATTTTGTTGAAGTTAGTGGATTAATGGGAACTGTAGAACGTATTGGTGTCCGCAGTACGGAAATAAGAACTTTAGATCAAGTTTCGGTCATTTTACCTAATTCTCGATTCTTAGAATCAGAGGTGATTAATTGGAGTCATTATAGTCCAATTTCCCGCTTGAAAATTCCCGTTGGTGTAGCCTATGGTTCTGATTTAGAGAATGTCAAACAAGTCTTAATTGAAACTGCTAAAAGTCATCGGGAAGTCTTATCAATGCCTTCGCCTCAAGTCTTTTTTATCGAATTTGGTGATAGTTCTCTCAATTTTAGTTTATTAGTTTGGATCAGTAAACCTTATAAACAATTTCAGATTAAAAGTGATCTTTATTTCCAACTTGATACGAAATTTCGAGAGGAAGGAATTGAAATACCTTTCCCCCAACAAGACTTACACATCCGAGCTAGTGAGCTACCCCAAAATATTTCCCCTGATTTAATAGAATCTCTGGCTAAGTTATCTGATAGTTTAGCAACTTGGTTAGATAAAAATTCTCAGAATTCTAATCCTCAAGATCAAGTCAAGAAAATTGATGATTAATTTATCTTAGTTCGTAGTTGGGGCTTTAGCCCTAGAAATCAGCCTTAAAAGGCTTACTACAAACTCATTAACAGTGATTGTTAACTTGCTCCCCAGTTTTGGGAACTCTAGGGATAGATGGGTCAATCCTGCTGTTATCCAATATCCAGTGAAGGATCGTAATAAATATGAATAATCACCAAAAAGAGTTTTCTGTCACCTTGATCAACCCGAATAATCAGACAAAACAGACAATTATGGTGGCTGAGGATCAAGTTATTCTCGATAAGGCCAAAGAACAGGGAATGGATCTTCCTGCTTGTTGCTGTGCTGCTGCTTGTACCGTATGCACGGGAAAAGTTTTAGAAGGAACCGTCCAACAAACAGCCCAAGCGGTTCAATTTTTAGGATATCCTTTAGTAGATGCGGGTTATGTTCTTACCTGTGCGGCTTATCCGACTTCTAACTGTACTATTTTAACTTATCAAGAAGAAGAAATATTTTAAAAGGCAAAGCCCGCAAAGGCGGGCTTTGTTTGTATAATCCCAGGCTTTAGAGTGAGGCGATTTTAATCAATTTTACCTGAAAAACTTGGGAAAATTCCTCAGCAATCTTTTGGCGAATATCTTCTACTTGAAGATCAGGAATAAATTGGGCTAAACTCCCCACAGGTTTGTCTGGAATGCCACAGGGAACAATGGCTTGAAAACCAGTTAAATCAGGGCAAACATTGAGAGAAAATCCGTGCATTGTGATCCAACGTTTAACTTTAATTCCTATGGCGGCAACTTTAGATCCATCTACCCAAACTCCGGTTAAACCTTCTATTCTTTCCCCTGGAAGTTGATAAGTTTTTAGCACCCGAATAATCACTTCTTCCAGTTGTCTTAAATACCAATGTAAATCTGGTTGATAATGATGTAAATTAAGAATAGGATAACCCACTAATTGACCAGGACAATGATAGGTGACTTCCCCTCCCCTTTCAATACGATGGACTTCCCAAGGGGCAGTTACAGGGTCAAATTTAAGAAACTTTACATCTGCACCCGTTCCTAAAGTATAAACGGGCGGATGCTCTAAAAGTAGTAAAATATCATCTAAACTCGGATCGGCAATTCTCTGGTCAACTAGCGATCGCTGTTTCTCCCAGGCGACTTGATAGGGCGTGATTCCTAGGACTTGAAGCAGACATTGCCGTTGTCTATTGGGGGTTAGGGTTAATCGAGTCATTGGTTAAGTTAATTCTTAAATTATTAAGAAATATAAAGAGATGCAAAGGAACATGAAAAGAAATCAAAGAGGTATGTTTAGGAGAATACAAAGTGTTAGGCTAAAAGTATAAATAGTTTGCACTGGAGAAAGCTTTTGAAAGAAACGCCGCCAAATATAGTTTTTTTCTAGCAGATCCCTCTCCTAGTTAACCAGGGAATTACTAAAGTTGGGGATTTCTTATGTTATTGAGTCAATCTGGTTAGCAGATCAAAGTTTCTCCTAGGGTAGGGAATCACATTTCCTTTTTTTTGCTCTTTGAATTTTACAACAATGAAACTGAGAATGGAGTATTGAGTATGAAGCTTTTAATTCAAGGCAATAATATTGATGTCACGGAAGCAATTCATGATTACGTGCAGCAAAAGCTAGAGAAAGCGGTTAAACACTATCAAACCTTAACCACTAAGGTTGATGTTCATTTATCAGTGGAGCGGAATGCTCGCATTTCTGATAAGCATAAAGCAGAAGTAACCGTTTATGCCAATGGTACCGTAATTCGCGCTCAAGAAGGGAGTGAAAGTCTCTACGCAAGCATTGATTTAGTGTCTGATAAAATTGTCCGTCAGCTTCGTAAATATAAAGAAAGAATTAGCGATCATAAAGCTCAGCCTTTGGCGAAAATGGCAGAAGTGATTCCTGGGAAAGAAATTGATGGGGATTTAATCGGCGATCGCCAGCCAGAATTGCCCCCTGAAGTGGTACGGATGAAATATTTTGCCATGCCACCGATGTCCATTGAAGAAGCGAAACAGCAACTACAATTAGTCGATCATGACTTCTATATGTTCTGTAATCAAGACACCAATGAAATCAATGTGATCTATATGCGAAATCATGGAGGATTTGGTGTTATTCAACCCCGTGAACCTAATGAAAATGGTAACGAACATTCCTAATTTTTAGGATGAAATAGAGCAAACTTTTCGGGAAATAAGTTCGTAGATGTTACATGGTGGGCGCAAGTTTTGCGCCCACCATCTGGGATCAATTCCGTTTTTGTAGGGGACTATGGCATACACCCTTTGGCGGGGCTTCTCGCAGGGAAGCTAAAATATAAACATATACGTAGTGAGACGAGATGCCCTGTGGTTTCTTCAATTGAGAAAATAACTTCACCTTTAGCCGAAACTCCCCAACGCCAGACTGGTGCTTTTGCCTTGATCGATAGCTTAGTGCGTCACGGCGTTAAGCACATCTTTGGCTATCCAGGAGGAGCGATCCTACCCATTTACGATGAATTATACCGGGCTGAAGCAAGGGGAGATATTCAGCATTTCCTGGTCAGACATGAACAGGGGGCGGCCCATGCCGCTGATGGTTACGCCCGCGCCACGGGTAAAGTAGGGGTCTGTTTTGGCACCTCTGGGCCCGGGGCAACGAATTTAGTAACGGGCATTGCCACTGCCCATCTTGACTCCATTCCCATGGTAATTGTTACGGGTCAAGTGGGACGAGCTTCCATTGGTAGTGATGCTTTCCAGGAAACGGATATTTTTGGCATTACTTTACCCCTAGTCAAACATTCCTATGTAGTACGCAACGCGGAAGATATGGCCAGAATTGTGGCTGAGGCTTTCCATATTGCTAGTACAGGACGACCTGGGCCCGTTTTAATTGATGTGCCAAAAGATGTGGGCCTCGAAGAATGTGACTATATTCCTGTTGAACCTGGCCAAGTGAGGCTACCAGGCTATCGTCCCACGGTGAAAGGCAACCCCCGTCAAATTAATGCCGCTTTAGACCTGATCGAAGAGTGTGAGCGTCCCTTACTATATGTGGGAGGGGGAGCGATCGCCGCTAATGCCCATGCTCAAGTGCTGGAAATGGCCGAACGGTTTCAACTTCCCGTCACCACAACCCTAATGGGCCTTGGGGCCTTTGATGAACATCACTCCCTATCTGTCGGAATGTTGGGAATGCACGGGACGGCTTATGCTAACTTTGCTGTGAGTGAATGTGATTTATTAATTGCCGTTGGGGCCAGATTTGATGATCGGGTTACGGGGAAATTAGATGAATTTGCTTCCCATGCCAAAGTCATTCATATTGATATTGACCCGGCTGAAGTTGGCAAAAATCGCGTCCCTGATGTTCCTATTGTGGGAGATGTCCGTCAGGTATTAGAACAGTTATTACAACGGGCCCGAGAAATTGATCTTCCTTTAACCACGGAAAAAAACCAACCTTGGTTAAACCGGATCAACCGTTGGCGCGAAGAATATCCCCTGACTGCGCCTCATTATGAGGGTATGATTTCTCCTCAAGAGGTGGTGGTAGAAGTGGGCCGTCAAGCCCCCCATGCTTACTATACGACTGATGTGGGACAACATCAGATGTGGGCTGCTCAATTCTTGAAGAATGGCCCCCGTCGTTGGATTTCTAGCGGTGGTTTAGGCACTATGGGTTATGGAATGCCTGCTGCTATGGGGGCCAAGGTTGCCTTACCGGAAGAAGAAGTCATCTGTATTAGTGGAGATGCCAGTTTTCAGATGAACCTCCAGGAATTAGCGACTTTGGCCCAATATGGAATCAATGCGAAAACTATTATTCTTAATAATGGTTGGCAAGGAATGGTTCGTCAATGGCAACAAGCGTTTTACGGAGAGCGTTATTCTTCTTCTAATATGCAAACTGGAATGCCAGATTTTGAGCTATTAGCGAAAGCTTTTGGGGTCAAAGGGATCACCATTACAGAACATTCTCAACTCTCAGCAGGAATTGCTGAAATGTTAGCTTATGACGGGCCGGTGTTGGTTGATGTTCATGTTAAACGGGATGAAAATTGTTATCCAATGGTTGCCCCTGGCAAGAGCAATGCTCAAATGATTGGTTTACCAGAACGGAAAACCCATGTATCAGCCCTGGAACTGATTTATTGTAGTCATTGTGGGGCTAAAAATGCGACGACGAATAAGTTTTGTCCCGAATGTGGCACTAAGCTTTAAGTTTGATTTTTTCGCATCTCCTGCACCCTTTCTTATCATGAGAAAGGGTTTTTTTGTTGTAAAATTTATATAGCGTATAGCGTTTCATGAATAATTAATCAAAACTTTTTATTAAAGATGATTCATAAAGATATAGTAATCTAACAGGAGGATAACACAATGTCAACAGTAACAGATAATGATCTCAGAGAACTAAAGGACTTAATCAATAACCGTTTTGACGATTTAAGCAATGAATTAAAGACAGTGGACAAAAAAATAGATATTTACATAGCAAAAACCGATGAAAAACTTAATTCTATCAAACAAAATCTTGATGATCTCAAAAAACAATCGGAAAAGCAAGATAAGTGGTCGGACATAATTAAACGAATACAACTTGTAGGGTGGGCATTGCCCACAATAATCTCTAGATCAGCGTTTTAGCCTTTTGGTGGGCAATGCCCACCCTACGCTTATTTATGTCCGACCACTTAACCGAATTTAGTTGTTGATATCAGGTTTATTCTTAACTTTGTTAGGGGCTGTTGCTAAAATCGCTTTTTTCCCTAATCCTTAACAAGTTATCGAAATTATTGAGAATCAGATCCCGAAGTATTGTCAGTTAAACTTGTCCCAGAAGATAGGGCTTGATTTTGTAGGGAGGCAGATTTTAGCAAAGTACCTAGGCCTTTTTCATAATTAGAGGCGATCGCTAAAAAAGACCCCGCTAAGACATAAATGGGTAAGGGCAAAATAAACCCTTTGATCCATTGATAAAGCTGTACTAAGACAAACAACACAAAAACAGCACTGATCCAAACTCGCATCAGGAAACCCTCTCACCAATAACGACTAAATTATAACGCAATCATTTATTTTTTTGACAAAAAAATCGTGAGAAAAACATGATTTTCCCACGGTTTTTAGATGAGTTCAAGTTGAGAACTAAACTTGAGCCGGAATTTTCTCAGATGCGATTAACTTTTCATAGGTTTCTCTCATTTTGAGGCCGACCAAAACTTGGAATAAACCAGTTCCATTCTCAGAACCTGGATAATCTTTATGGTGAAGTAAAAGTTCAGTCATTTCACCATAATATTTAGTTCCAGTTTTACTTAGATGACTTTCGATATAGATCATTTCTTCAAGATTATCGAATTGGCCATCCACTTCCAACATAGAGACTTCATTACCCATAAAATTGTCAGGGCCGTAGTACATCTTAATACCAGGATAGGCACAAGTTAACTTACGACCACAAGGCCGCCAATCAATGGTAGACCCTTCATCAAAGAGATAAGCTGGTTCAAAGTTAAGCACACCTTCTTTTTGAACTAAACGCACTCGTAAAAGCTTGCTTTCGTGATCTTCTATGAGTTGAGTGGGTAAGACCTGAATTACCACATCAGCGTATTGTTTTTGAGGTTCAATGTAGGCGGTAAAATCAGGTTTTCTAGCATTAATAGAGGCTAACACATCTTCATAGGTGTGACCTCTTTCTGCCATATCCCGTTGAATTTTCCAGTTAATTTTAACTTCATCGCTGATGTCAAGATAGACACTGAAGTCAGCTAAGGCACGAACCCGTTCATCAAATAAAGGATGTAACCCTTCAATGACCACAACTTTATTGGGTTCAATGCGTTCAGGAGGATCAATTTCTCCTGTTTCATGATTATAAATGGGTTTATCAATGGCTTGACCTGATTTAAGGGCTTTAATTTGCTCATACATCAGATCAAAATTATTCGCTTGAGGATTCAAAGCAGTAACCCCTGCTTGCTTTCTTCCCTTGCGATCTAAACTATGATAGTCATCTAGACAGATGACCGTCATAAATTCTTCACCAAATAAATCGGTTAAACGACGTAAAAAAGTTGATTTACCGCAACCGGAGTCTCCGGCAACCGCAATAAGAACCACGCGGTCTGACTGAGTGGTCATAGCTTCCCTCTAAATGCAAAACTGAATTGGTGACATACCCGCCGATAAATCGGGGGCTTCCTCTTTCAACCGCCGAAGCCTCCACAAAACAAGTCTTGTCTTGGTCTTACTCAGCGTCCGCAGGTTTTACTCACCGAAATGGTACTAACTGGCGAAACAGTTCCCTGTCTCCGAGGCAGACTCCCTGTGTCCCAAGGAGTGTAATTACTATCAGTCCCACTTACCATATCTTATTAGTCCGAGATAGGGGGTTTGGGGCTTCCTGTGAATCTGGCGAGTACATACTTTATGCCACACCATATCCTTAAAGTCTCCCACAAGTGGAGCATTAATTATGAGCTTGCAGGTTACTCCGGCTCTCATAAAACCATCTCCCCCGTGGGAAAAGACGGATTATTAAGCCAGAAACCTTGGGACTGACAAGAACCTAGCAAGATCCAAGTTAAGTATTTGATACTAAATACTGACAATGGATTTTACCAGAATGATATTCCCCTTCACAAGACTTCACACTAAAGTTGCCGATCTAACTCTTTAATGATCCTACAGGTTTTTGGTCACAACTATCCTTTGATTGGTTGAGAAAATTGAGGGAGATTTTTCCGAAAAAAATCTAAAACTGACGCAAGGTTAACAGATTTTTTCCTGGAAATTCGTTAAGCTCTATTCACATCCTGGTCTGAATTATGGTTTCTCTGCTCTCCCTGATGACTGTGTATGGAAGATTACCACCCGATGGTAGGCTAAATAAGGCGGTCATTATATTTAATGAGAGTTAGGAGATATATAAATCATGTACAGTCCAGGCGTAGCGACAACTTCAGGCAACACAACAGCTTATGGAAACCGTTTGTTTGTCTATGAAGTGGTGGGGTTAAGTCAGAGTACGGATAACGACAGTCTCGATTATCCAATTCGTCGCAGTGGGAGTGTTTTGCTCACAGTCCCTTACCAGCGAATGAATCAAGAAATGCGTCGAATTACGCGCATGGGAGGTCGAATTGTCAGTATTAAGCCCCTAGATGCTGATACACCGTTAAAAGTTGCCCCCACCCGTCAAAGTCAAGTTGAAGTCGCTCAACCACCGCAAAGCAACCCAACAGAAGAAAAACGTAAACCTATGACTCAAACTAAGGTAGAAGTCCCTGTCAATATTTACCGTCCCAAAGACCCTTATATTGGTAAATGTTTAGAAAATTATCCCTTGGTAGCCGAGGGCGGAAGCGGTATTGTTCAACATTTAACCTTTGACCTTTCTCAAGGGGATTTACACTATGTTGAAGGACAAAGTATCGGTATTGTTCCCCCTGGAACCGATGAAAATGGCAAACCTCATAAATTGAGACTTTACTCCATCGCTTCTACCCGTCATGGTGATAAAGGCGATGATAAGACTGTTTCTTTGTGTGTTCGTCAGTTAGAATATGAGCATCCTGAAACAAAAGAAACGGTTTATGGGGTTTGTTCTACCCATCTCTGTCATCTTGAAGTTGGGGCAGATGTTGCCATTACTGGGCCAGTGGGTAAAGAAATGTTACTCCCTGATGAAGAAGATGCTAACATCGTCATGCTGGCCACTGGAACAGGAATTGCCCCTTTCCGTGCTTTCTTATGGCGGATGTTCTTTGAAAAGCATGAAGATTACAAGTTCAAAGGGAAGTCTTGGTTAATTTTTGGTGTTCCTTTCACTGCTAATATTCTCTACAAAGAAAAGTTAGAACAGATTCAAAGTGATTATCCTGATAACTTTGAGTTAACCTATGCTATTAGTCGGGAACAAAACAACGCTGAAGGTGGCCGGATGTATATTCAACATCGGGTGGCTGAACAAGCGGAGAAGTTATGGAACTTATTACAAGATCCTAAGACACACCTCTATATGTGTGGACTCAAAGGTATGGAAAGCGGTATTGAGGAGGGCTTAAGTCCTTTTGCTGCTAAACAGGGTGTAGAATGGTCTGACTTCGTTAAGCAACTGAAAAAAGAACATCGTTGGCACGTTGAAGTTTACTAAATTTCAGCGTTATACCAAACTTATAGGGTGGGCTTTGCTCACCCTATTCTTTTACAAACTTATATAATATAAAATAGACCTAGAATTAAAATTTGATTATGACTGCAACTGTCGAAACAAATCCCTATCTTTCAGGAAACTTTGCCCCTGTTACTAACGAAATTAATGCCTATAATTTAAAAGTAATTGGCGAAATTCCTGAAAATTTAACCGGAATTTTTTTGCGAAATGGCCCTAATCCTCAATTTAAACCCATCGGCAATTATCATTGGTTTGATGGAGATGGAATGTTGCATGGAGTTCAGATTAAAGAGGGAAAAGCATCCTATCTAAACCGCTATGTTCGTACTCGTGGGTTTCAGTTAGAAAATGAAGCTAAAAAAACCCTGTGGACAGGACTATTAGAACCCCCACAAATGGATAATCCTTATGGCCCCTCAAAAAACACTGCTAACACGGCTTTAGTTTACCATGCAGAGCAACTCCTGGCACTTTGGGAAGGGGGTGAACCCCACGCTTTAACTATTCCCACCTTAGAAACCATTGGCCCTTATAACTATGATAATAAGTTAATTTCTCCCTTTACGGCTCATCCTAAAGTTGATCCGATCACCGGAGAAATGATCTTTTTTGGTTATTCTATTGCGGAACCTCCCTACTTACAGTATGGGTTAATTTCTCCTCAAGGAAAGTTATTATGGACGGTTCCCATTGATTTACCAATAGGAGTAATGATGCACGATTTTGCTATTACTTCTAACTATACAATTTTCCTAGATCTTCCTCTAACTTTTCGACCTGAAAGACTACAAAAAGGTCAACCTGCGTTACAATTTGAACCTGAAATTTCTGCTCGTTTTGGCATTCTTCCCAGACAAGGAAATAATCAAAATATTCGTTGGTTTGAAACTTCCCCTTGTTATATTTTTCATACTTTAAATGCTTATGAAGAAGGAGAAGAAATTGTCTTAATTGCTTGTCGAATGAATTCTACAACAGTCTTAGGACAACCAACAAATAAGGAGATTGAATCGGACATTCCTCGTCTTTATGAGTGGCGTTTTCATCTAGGAACAGGTAAAGTAAAAGAACAACTTTTATGTGATGTTCCCTCAGAATTTCCTCGCGTCAATGAACAGTATTTAGGACGTAAAACCCGTTACGGTTATTCAGGAAAAATGGCAGATTCTCCTTATCCTCTGTTTGATGGTATTATTAAGCATGATTTTGACAAAGGTGACTGGCAAATTCATGATTTTGGAACTCAAAAATATGGAGGAGAAGCAGTTTTTGCCCCTAACCCCAATGGAACAAACTCTGATGCAGGATGGTTGCTTACTTTTCTTCATGATGAAAAGTCTAATAGTTCAGAATTAGTAATTATTGATGCTCAAGATTTTACCTCATCACCTGTGGCCAGAATACTGATTCCACAAAGGGTTCCCTATGGGTTTCATGGGATGTGGTTAGCTCAATAATGGGAGAAATTTAGTTGATAATCAAAAACCTTTGATTATCACAAATAAGTTAAATAAACCCGCCTGAATATGTTTCTCCGATAAAAAACTAGCCCTAAAATTTAGATCTTGCACCAACACCAAAAAGCTAAAAAAATCCGATTTTTGGATCAGGTGCAAGATCTGAGTAAAAGCTTAAAAAGCCATAATTTTTTCTAACCCATAAACCAAAGATTGTAATTGAGTGACTTTACGAATTGATAAAAGCACACCCGCCATATAACAAGAGCGATCGCTCGTATCATGACGTAGGGTATAAATTTCTCCTTGGGCCCCAAAAATCACTTCTTGATGGGCAATTAATCCTGGTAAACGCACACTATGAATCCTAATATTATCTGCGACTAAACCCCCTCTGGCCCCCGTCACGGTTTCTGTTTCTTTCACAGAAGCAGGGTTATAGGTTTTCCCTAAACCTGATAACATTTGGGCGGTTTTAATCGCGGTTCCACTCGGTGCATCTGCTTTTTGATTATGATGGAGTTCAATAATTTCTACATGATCAAAGTATTGGGACGCTTGTACGGCTGCTTGTTGTAACAAAACCATACCAATAGAAAAATTAGGAATAATTAAACATCCGGTACTGGCTTTTTCGGCAAATTCGGCTAATTCTTGTAATTGCTTATCGCTTAAACCTGTGGTTCCTACCACCGGACGCACCCCATAGGCGATCGCACTTCTGACGTTTTCATAAACGCCGTCAGGATGGGTAAAATCTACCATAACACCCTGTACCTTTTCTTGGGTAGCGATGACTAAAATACTCTGGAGATCATCGACAATTGGAATCTCTAAAGGGCCACATCCGGCAATTTCTCCCACATCTTGACCGCGATACTTGGGGTTACGATCTACTGCCCCCACTAACATCATATCTTCTGCTTGGGAGACGGCTTTAATGACTTCACGGCCCATTTTACCACCGGCCCCATTAACAACCACCGGAATTGGAGATTCAACTGTCATCTGTTTACTTAATCCTGATAATACGCCCAAAATTAATTATATCAATAAAAGCTATCATAGAAGTAGAAAGATAATGAGCCAATCTATATATTATTTTTCTGGAGGTTGCAATGGAATTAATAATTGAACGAGTTGTTGCTAGTTTCTTGGTTGTAGTCGGCCTCTCCTACGCCATACAAAATACGATTTGGAAAGATTTGATAAAAGAACTTCTCAAACAACCAATCTGGCTAATATTCTGGTCAATTTTGTTCTTGCCTTTGGGTTTAATTGTGATTATGGGACATAATCTTTGGGTTCCTAATTGGCAGGTAATTATTACTATTTTGGGCTGGTTAGTTACTTTAAAATGTGTTCTTTATTTACTGTTTCCCCAATGGGTTAACTTTGTCCTAACATGGTCTGATGAATTCTTAGAACGCTATATTAGGGTAAGTGGAATTGTTGTTACCCTAATTGGCTGTGTTCTTGCCTTTTTAGCCTTTAAAACCCTGTAGAGACGTTGCAGAAAACGTCTCTAACTTAAGGAAAAGTCAGGGAAGAATAGGAACCGGCCCTGCGGCAATAATTTCGGGAGGAACTTCCTTAAATTGTTGGAAATTCTGTTCAAATAAGTGGGCTAATTCTAGGGCTTGTTGTTGATAAGCTTCTTGATCAGGCCAAGTATTTTCAGGGTCAAGAATTTTATCAGGAACCCCAACAATATGTTCAGGAATTAAGACTTTAAAAATGGGATGAGAATGATAGTTAACTGTATTTAATTGTCCATTCAAAGCAGCAGCTACCATAGCCCTTGTATGCTTAATAGAAATACGATGTCCTACCCCATAAGGGCCTCCTGACCAACCCGTATTAATTAAGAAGACTTGTGTATCCTCCTGTTGTTCTAAACGTTCCCCTAACATCTTGGCATAAACTAGCGGTGACAAGGGGAAGAAACATTGACCAAAACAAGCGGAAAAAGTCGCTTGAGGTGCATGAATATCCCGTTCAGTTCCTGCTAATTTACTGGTATATCCTGCTAGGAAATGATACATTGCTTGGTCTTTAGTTAACTTAGCAATGGGAGGTAAAACCCCAAAAGCATCTGCTGTTAAGAAAAAGATAGTTTTGGGATGACTACCCACTCCCCAGGTTGAACAATTAGGAATATAAAGTAAGGGATAAGCGGCCCTGGTATTTTCTGTTAAACGACCATCATCATAGTCAGGAATTTGAGTTTCTGGCTCAAAAATAACGTTTTCTAGTAAAGTTCCAAAGCGAATAGCTGCCCAAATTTGAGGTTCATTTTCTTGGGATAAACGAATAGTTTTGGCGTAACATCCGCCTTCAAAATTAAAAATTCCGTTAGTTGACCAACCATGTTCATCATCCCCAATTAAACTACAATCAGGGTCAGCAGAGAGGGTAGTTTTTCCCGTACCAGATAAACCAAAAAATAGGGTAGTATGGGCGTGTTTATCAATATTAGCGGCGCAGTGCATGGGTAAAACATTGCGCTTTGTCATGAAATAATTCATCATTAAAAAGACAGATTTTTTGATTTCTCCCGCATAGCGAGAACCCCCAATAATCACTAATTTTTTTTGTAGATGAACCACAATAAAGGCTTCGCTATGAATGCCATCTATTTCAGGATTTCCGTGTAATCCTGGAACAGAAATAACGGTAAAATCTGCTTGATGATTGTTTAATTCTTGGGGGGAAGGTCGGATAAATAATTGATGAGCAAATAAGTTTTGTGATGCTAATTCATTAATTATACGAACCCCGCAACGATAATTATTATCGGCCCCAACATATCCATCAAAAATATAGATATCTTTACCTTGAAGGTAGGCAATTACTTTGAGATAAAGTTGGTTAAATTTATCTTCATAAATTGGAACATTGTGTTGATTCCAGTCAATTTCATCTTGACTACTTGACTCTCGAACAATAAAACGATCTTTGGGAGAACGTCCCGTATATTTTCCAGTTTCAACAATTAATGCCCCATTATCAGCAAGGGTTCCTTCTCCTCGCATAATAGCGTGTTCAACTAATTGAGCAACGGACAAATTTCTATAGACCCAACCTACATTATAAATTCCCAAGCTTTCTAAACCATAGGTCGGACGAATTAAGGCTTCTTCACTCTCATTTGTTGTTCGATAATTTTCGAGAGCTTCTGTGTTATGAGTAAGGGGATAAGAACTTAGTAAATTATGGGAAGAAAAAGCACTTTTCGGGGAGCCAAGATTAACCATTCCTAAGACCTCCACAGTGAGTCAGTCTCACCTTATTTTTTGATTATTAATTATCAACTAAAATTCATCATTAATCCAGTAATTGGCTTTTTAGTTATCATAACTTTATGCACAATAACGGCTGAGAATATACTCTAAAACTAATCAGAAAACCCGCGCTAATCAAAAACCAAGGGAAATAATTTCTTTCATTTTAGCTCGGTCATGAGTTTGAATAGCTTCTCATTCTTTCAACATAGTTAGAAATTTTTAGAGTGTCTCCTTAGATGATTCTTTGTCTCACTATCAGTTTATTTGATTCTTTCAATAATTGACTAAATTCTTTACAAAAATTAATGTTTTTAAAGATATTATAGGTGATTTTATTATAATTATTTTCAAAGAATTATTGAAGCAATTGACAGTTAATGTTAAGCTATTGTTAAATATGTCCCCCTTTGTGATTCTCAACGACGTTATCATTTATGTCATCTTCCCAAGTATTTGAACAAACAATTATTATTAATGCAAGTGCCACAATTGTTGAACGTTGTATCATCGATCTAGATTTAATGCACCGCTGGTTAAACCCTGTATTAAAATGTGAACCGATCAGAGAATGGAGTACAGAAATTGGGGGGAGAAGTCGTTTTATTATTAAAATTCCTCTAATTAATCCTACTCTAATTAGTAATGTTATTGAACGTGAACCAGGTTTAATTGTTTGGCAATTTAATGGGTTTTTTAAAGGACGCGATCGCTGGGAATGTCAACCGACATCCCAGGGAACAAAATTAATTAATCGATTTCAATTTGAAATTCCTAATCCCTTAATTAGTTGGGGATTTAATCAATTTGCAGCCCCTTGGACAAAAAGCGATATGAAAGCACAATTAAGACGATTAAAACAGGTAGCTGAAGAACTTTATCAGCTAGAATGTTCCTAGTTATCTGAGGATGAAAGATTGAGTAAGGGTTCAATCGTATTAAGCAAAACTTTAGGAAGAATTGGCTTTCCTAAATACGCATTTGCGCCTAATTCTTGTCCTTTTTGTCGATGATGTTGGCCAGTACGAGACGTGGCCATAACAACAGGAATGTTTGACCAACTTTCATGAGAGCGAATTTTTTCTAGTAATTCAAACCCATTAAGTCGAGGCATTTCAATATCAGAAATAATCAAATCTATTCTACCTTGATGAAGTTGCAATTTTTCTAATGCTTCTTGTCCATCTCGACAAACAATAATATTAAACCCTAATTGATCGAGAATTCTTTCTAATAAACGTCGGGTAGCTACTGAGTCTTCAGCGATTAAAATTGTTTGATAATTTTTGGAAATTACTGGGGAGTTATTCTGTATTTCTAAGGGGTTTTTTAGACGAGATGAAACAGTAAATGCTTGAGGTAAAATTACTGGAACAATTTCCCCACCACCTAAAATTGTACAACCGACTAAATAGCTAGGAATAGCAACAGTATCATCAAAAGGTTTAACAATTAATTGCTCCTCACTAATTAAGGTATCTACTGTCACCATTAAAGGACTGCTAGAACTTTCTAAAACAAGACCTATTTGAGATTTAATAGAGCATTCATTAGCTTTATAATCCGATAATAATTCAGACAAATGAATGACTGGAATCGATTGATTACGCCATTTTATCATGGGAGAATCTGTATCTAACCAAAGGAAATCAGATACAGGAATTGTTTCTAAAACACTAGAAGTTGGAATGGCTAAAAGACGATGTTGCCACTGCACTAAAAATAAGGAAATAAAGCTTAAATTCAGGGGTATTTTTAAGGTAAATGTTGTTCCCTGTCCTGGATTATTTGTAACATCAATCGTTCCCCTTAGTCTTTGAATTTTATTGCGAACAAGATCTAAACCAACCCCTCGGCCTGATAACTCGCTAACTGTTTCTACTGTTGAAAAATTAGGCTGAAAAATCAACTTTAGGATAGTTTCTGCATCGAGTTGATCGAAGGTCATTTTTGAAGAAACTAAACCTTTATTTTTAGCTCTTTGATAAACTTTATAGACATCAATTCCTTGTCCATCATCACTCAAATTGATTTCCAATTGATGATTATCTATACTGGCTTTGAGAACAATTTTAGCTGTTTCTGACTTATGGTGAGATAATCGTTCTGATACAGATTCTATGCCATGATCAAAAGCATTATTAATTAAATGAGTTAAGGGGTTTTGTAATTGTTCTAATAAAACTTGATCAATTAAGACATTTTCGCCTTGAATTGAGAAGTCAACTAATTTATTATATCGACGATTAAGGGATTGAATTTGGGGAATAAATCTTTTGGCTATCAGTCCAAAGGGAACCAGTCTGGACTCTGTAAGATTGGTATAAAGAGCATCAAGATTACTGTCAACTGTATCTAAATTATCAGAAAAATCTTGATTAATTAAATTCAGATCTGCATGATTTTCTTGAACTTGAAGCATTAATTCTTGAAAGCTTTGTAAGCTGCTATGAATTTCTGTATAACTATCTAATTCTAATGAATCAAAATTTTGATCGGAACTTAATGAAATAGCAACAGGAGTGATAGCTAATTGATTATAAAAAGTTTGTACTTGCTCTTGAATGGGTTCAAGTTGACGAGAAATTTGTCTGATTTTTCGAGTAACTTGAGCTAACTGTTGTTGTCGAAGACGTAGCCTTTCTCTGGTGACTAATAATTCTTCAACTTGATTCGTCATTGTCTCCAATTTTCCCAAAGGAATTCGTAATTGAGAAGCAGAAATTGATTCTTCTTCAATGACATTTGTGGGCGTATTTTGCAAGAAGTTTATTTCATCTTGCAAACTTAATTCTTCTGATTTTAAAATCATTGTTTCTTTGACAAGAATATCATCAATTTCCTGATTAAAGTCAGACAATAAAGATATATTTTCATTTTCTAAAGACATTTCATCAAGGGGAACAACTTCTGAAAATAAATTATGATAATCCATTCGGAATTCAATGATTATCTGTTTGACAATTTCTAAAATGTAAAGGGAGGAAACTTTATCTAAAATGTGTTCTAATGGTTCAATTGTTTCTAAAAGCCAAGGAAGATCTAAGGTTTCTCCTAAGAGCAAACATTCATTATAGAAATTAATTAAACTCTCCTTAATTTCTTCTGGTGAATCTTGAGGAGATAATTGCTCAATTCGAGAAAAACAAGCCTCTAGATCCTGTTCTAAAGCTAATTTAAGAAAAGAGCTTTTATCAACAATTTGTTGAATATCTTGTGTCCCATTTATTTGAGCAGGTAAAGTCAAAAAATCCCCTAATCTTTGTAATAATTGAGGGTCAGTAAAAACTTCTTGAACAGTGCGGGCTTTATTTAATAAAAATGCCACTTCATTAACGATCCATTCTAACAACATCCAGCCTTCTTCATTGTTATAATTGGGTTGTCTTTTAAGCACTTCAAGTAGATCTTCTAACTGATGAGCTAATTCTCTTAAAGTTGACAATTGAGCAATTCCTGCACCTCCTTTTAAAGAATGAGCGGCTCTTAATAATTGGTCAAAATCAGCATTTTTATTGCCCTTTTTGATCTCTTGTTCTAAAATGTATAAATATTCAGAAGACTCTTCATCTAAAAAGCACTGACGGGCTTCTTGAGTCATAGCTGCAAGGGTGATTTCATCTAACTCAAAATTCATATTTTTTACCTATTTTAATGGGAATAATAACCAAAAATTAATTAAGACTGCAAACGAAACTGAGCAACAGAAGCTTGTAGAACTGTAATTTTTTCTACTAAACTCTGAAGAGAAGTCACCATATTTTCAGCTTGGATAGAAGTCTGTTGAGAAATCATAGCAACTCCTTTAATTTTGTGATTAATTTGTTGAGAAGCATGGGTTTGAGCCGTAGTATTACTGGTAATATTCTGCAAATATTCATCAATATGTTCGCTAGTAATTGCTAAACTTTGAAGAATTTCTTGAGTTTGGCGAATCAATTGGGTTCCAGTGACTACTTCGGCGGTACTATTTTCCATATCTTCTAACACTTTCGATGTGTCTTCTTGAATGGTTTCAACCAGATGTTGAATATCTTGAGTTGCATCTGTTACTTTCACTGCTAAACGACTTACTTCTTCAGCAACTGCACGAAATCCATCTCCATGTTCTCCAGCACGGGCCGCTTCAATAGACGCATTAAAAGCTAAGACATTTGTCTTTTCAGAAATTGAAGAAATAATGGTGACAATTTGGGAAATTTCTTGAGAAGATTCTGCTAATTGTTTCAGTTTTTTAGCTGTTCCTGCCACCGATGAACGAATTTTTTGAATACTATTAACTGTATGGAGCATAGCAATATCACCTTCTTGTGCTTGTTGGCGCACAACTTGAGCAATTTTGGCGGCTTCTTGGGTAGAATTTGCCACATTTTGAATCGAAGTATTAATATCAGCAACATCTTGAAAAACCTGATTAATTTCTTGTGCTTGATTAATAGCTGCCTGAGAAAGATTCTGAATTTCTGTTTCTTCTTCTAAGACAAGATAATTCACTTGAGAAGACACCATTTGCACTTGAGAAACTAATTGACGAAGACTGCGAATTGTGGTGTTAAAAGCATCAGCAACGGAACCGACAACCCCCTCAGTTACTTTAGCTTCAACAGTTAAATTTCCTTTCTGTGCTTCTTCAATATCTAAGAGCATTTGGATAACTTCTTGTTGAAGATTTTCTCTCGCTTTCCGTTGTTTTTCTGCCTCAGCTTCTTGTTGTTGAGCATAGTTAGCTAATTCTGCTTCAGAAGTAACAATACTATCAGCCATAGTATTAAAAGTATTGGCTAATTCTCCCATTTCGTCATTGGCAAAGTTTTCTGCTCTTATCTGACGATTACCTGAAGAAAATTCTGCGGTTATTTGTCTTAATTTTTTCAGGGGATTAAGAACGGCTTTTCCTAATAATTTAGCTAAAATAATACTAACACATATTGCCAATAATGCACTGATAGTTTGAAGTCCTAAACTCTGCATAATTAAACTATTTAAAGCATAATGAGAAGTTCCTCTTAGTAATACTCCAATCGGTTCACCCACTGCATTAAATAATGCTTTAGCTGCGATTGTATATTGTTGATTATCAATACTAATATTACCAGTTATCACTTTTCCTTGAGCATCAATTGCTTTTTGAAGTAACTTATTATTGGGTAAGATGGGATTTTCTCTGAGCTTTCCTTGAGGGCTGATCAATTGAGATGTTGCTAAACTAAAATTACCATTTTCTTTGTATAAATAAACCCCACTATAACCACTATTAAAAGCAGTTACTGTATTGTTAACAATTGGCGGTTTAACAATATCTCCAGAGATTAAAGCTCCAACAATCTCCGCTTTTCCATTCCTAACTGGAGTGATTGTATAACGAATTAAAAAATTAGGTTTACTGCTAGGATCTAGACCAAGATCTTGGGCAAGCATTTTGGCAAAATAATCATTTTCTTTGGCTAATTCGTCATAAGAAATACTTTCTGTTATTTTACTTTGTCTTCCTGATTTTAAAGCTTGAGTTACTAATCCTTGGGGGTCAAATGAACGTTGATTAACCTTAATATTTCCTGTTGCAATTGTCATCCCTTGGCGATTAACTAAGGTAGAAAATTCTATTTTTTGCTTCCAAATTTCATTGGCTAAAATATTAAGAACTGTCCCATCAGCTTTTCCTTTTTCTGCTGCTTCTATAATGGCAACATTATTAGCTTGACCATTAAATGAAAGCTCCATCTGATCTAATTTTAAGTTATAATTGATTTCAGCAACTTTTAATTCAGATTTAGCTTGGTTTATCAGTTGAAATTGCCCATTAGTAACAATTAAAATACTGCCAACTCCAACTAATCCAACAATTGCTACGATTTCTGATGTCAATAAAACAGCTAACTGTTTTGTTTGAATTGGTAGGTCATAAAATCTCTTTAATAGGCGTTGATAAAATGGGATAGTCTTGATTGTTTTTAAGGAACTATTTTCAGTAATATGCTCTGTATCACTAACTAAGCTTTTGCTTTCCTTCAGGGTTTCTAATGCCTTTTCTGCTATAGCTTTATAAGTGCCATTTTTATCGGTTTTAATGACTTCTTGATAAAGAGATATTGCCCCAATAATATCTCCTGATTTTTCTAAATTACTGGCAGATAAAATTTTATTAAGGCAGTCATCAGTATTGGTAATCTTAGATGAATCTAAAGTGTCAGCATTGAGGGATTCTTTGGAAGAAGAAGACGAAAATTTGTGAAAATCTAGCATAATTGGTATCCATTTTTTGCGATATATGTTGCTAAGAATTTAAGAAAAATAGCAAGATTAAAGTTTAAAAATTGCCATTATTGATTAATGGGTGTTTGCAGCACTTGAAACATCATGTCAGGATCTACAATACCAATTGGGGTATGATTTTCAACAATTATCTTTTTGAAAAAAGATTGACATTGCCAAAGTAAATGATCAGATGATAATGACTCTGATTTCGTCTTTAAAGTTAAAACTCCTTGCAATTTTTTGACCACTAAAGCAACTTTTTTACGAGTTCCTGTAATAGAGGATTTTAAAATGATTGCTGTTAAGGATTTTTGGAAACTACAAAAGTCAGATTCTAGGTTTAAAAACCGATGAGTATCTAATATCCATAGCAATGATCCTTGATGATTAATAACCCCTAATAAACTAGGAGAAACCCCAGGAACAAAACAGATATTATCTGGGTTAATTCGTATCACTGTGCCAATATTTTCTAAAGGTAGTGCTAACTGTACAGACTGGGATAATTCAACTCCAAAATAATCTTGTTTCATGATGTTACTTAAGCCTGAACATAATGGGAAACAGTATTAATTAAATGCTGAGGAGCAAAAGGTTTAGTAATATAGTCATTACCCCCTTGGCGTAAAGCCCAAAACCGATCAAATTCTTCTGATTTTGAGCTACAAAATACAATAGGAATATTCTTCCAATTGGGATTATTACGAATTTTTCGACAAAGTTCTAAACCTGTTTCTTCAGGCATAATAATGTCTAACAAAATTAAATCAGGAAAAGCATTATTTTCTAGCCATTCCCAAGCATATTTTGCATTGGAAGCGACGGCTGTTGTGAATCCTGCATGGGTTAATAATGCAGAAATTAATTTTCTTTCGGAATGAACATCTTCAACGACTAAAATGGTTTTCATGAAATTACCTCTTTAACAAAAAAACTCAGTAAAATACTAACTATCTTGATTACTCTAATTCCTTATTAAAGTATATTTATTCATATTTTGCCTCGGTATATTGACTGATTTTTGAGGTGCTAAACTCTGAATAACTTCAATTAATTCTTTGGGGTCACAGGGTTTCGTTAAGTAGTGATCGACTCCAATTAATTTAGCTCTAACTCGATCAATAATTCCTTCTCTCCCTGTTAACATTATGATAGGAATTTCTCGTAATTTACTTGATTTTTGCAAAATTTGGCAGAGTTCATAGCCATTAATTTGAGGCATATTAATATCCATTAAAATTAAAACAGGTTGATAACGTCCTAATGTTGTTAAACACAAGGTTGGATCTGTTAAACTCAAGGTTTTATAACCAGCAAACTCAAGAGTTTTTTGAATATGTCGCTGTACAGTACGACTATCATCAATACAAGCAACAATAGGAGTAGATGATGATTTTTTTTTGGTTTGAATTGATGAGGGTTGACTTTGATGATTTAAAGAATCATTGTCATTGCTAGAAAAGGGTAAAATATCAATAATATTTTCTTGCAAAAGCTCATGAAAATCTTCCAAAAAAGTCAACGGTAAAATCCCTCTTTCCTTTGCTAATTCATAAATACACTTCTTTTGTGCAAAATTAAGCAACCAAAAAGAAATTCGGGGAATTTGATGCTGTTTTGATATCTTCTGCTGTCTCCAAAACTGATAAAATTTACAAGTTTTATCAGGATGAAGATAAAGTCGATTAAAGGGAGTAATGGAATTAATCGATAATTGTTGCCAAGCTTGACTTCTGATATTAGCACTTTCTAAAATTGTCTCCCAAGAAAAATTAATCATGGGAGAGAGAATTTGATGATCTGGTAAAAATTCAATGATCGGTTTCTCGATAGTTAAAACTTGAGCTAAAGCTTCCTCAGTAAATTGAAAAAGAAGATGTTTTAATTGAGAGAAAGGTAATTGTTTTGACTGCCACCAATGGGTTATTCTTTCATAGTCTGCTACCTCAAATAATGAGGTTGGAGGTGTAAAATCTCGAATATAATAATGCCAAAGACAAACTAATCTCTCTTTTTGGCCAATTCTACTGGTTGCATAGTGTAAAGTATTTCCCTTAAAATACAATTCCCAGGTGATAGAATGATCTTCGGGATGAGTAACTCTTAAACAACCTGAATGATTACCTGATTTTATAAGTCTTTGTAACCATTCGGTTTTAGAAGGCAGACTCTTTATCATAAAATTTGAAAGAAAAGAAGAGAACAACTTATGGGTTAGTTATACTCTACAAAAATTAAGCGATAAGTTACATCATTATATTTCTGTAAATTTATCTAAGTGTATTTATCCTTTTCCTTAAATTTTCTGATTGACTAAATAAGATATTTATGCTGATAATAATAGATACTGAAATAAGAAAATAATTTAACTTAAAATTAACCTTTATTTAACTTATATTTAACATTTTTGTGCATAAAAATGCTGTATCTATTCATTACTTGATCAGGTTATTTTGCTCAATAAATTTTAAAAGTTCCTCGTTTCATTTGTTCTCTTTCAATAGCTTCAAATAAAGCTCTAAAATTACCTTCACCAAATCCTTTAGCTTGTTTTCTTCGTTCAATTATTTCAAAAAAGAAGGTCGGTTTTTCAAAAATTGGTTTTGTAAAAATTTGGAGTAATAGAGGAATCTCTAAGTTATTATTGCTCAAGTTTTTCTCTTGATCTAACAAGATATTTTGTTTAATTATATTGTGCCATTCATCGATAGAAAAATTCAAAATTAATTGTTTATTAAATAAACTATCATAATAAGTCTTTGGCACATTTAAAAATTTGAGTCCTGCTAAACGTAATTGAGCAGTTACTTGAATAATTTTATTAGTTCTTAAGGCAATATGTTGAATACCTGCGCCATTATTAACCTCTAAAAACTCTTGAATTTGAGAATTATTAGATAAGGGTTCATTAATGGGTATCTTCAGATCACTCATGGGGTGAACCATGACTTGAGAATATAAACCAGACTGTGGGGTTTCAATGGTAAAGGTCTGCTTTTTTTCAAATCCTAATACATTTTCATACCAATTAGCGGTAGTTTGTAACTCTCCAGATGCTACATTTAAAACGACATGATCAATGGCTAAAAAATCATTTTGCTGAGGTAATATGTCACAATTTTCTTTGAGAGAATAATCAGGGAGAATGGGGGTTTTTCCCTGACGTTCAATCAAGGTATGAACTAACCCAGAATGACTAATAATCTGACTCCATTTTAAAGCTCCTTGGGGTAACTTTTGCTCTTGAATTGGTTGTTGAATAATGCCACTATGACCCTTTACTCGTTCCATAATAGCAGCTAAATTATTCACCCTGAGAGCGACATCAGCAACCCCAGAAGGATGTTTTTGTAAAAATTGAGCGACGGGACTACTCTTTAATAAAGCAGAAGAAAGGATAAAAATGATTGAATTAGCCTTGTTGCAACTGCCCACAATTTCTGTATGAGTGTGTTCATTTTGCCCTGTTGCAATGGACTGAAACCCCATTACATTGATAAACCAATTTTTCCATTGATTCCCATCTTTGACGTAAAAATGAACATGGTCGATACGCATATAAATTATAGATTTACAGATTTGTTAAAGTTAAGTGTGAGAGGAGGGAAGCCCCAACTATACTGCTTGCAGTTAGTTGGGTAGGATGTCACAATTTTTGCTACTAGATAGCTAGACTAAATTATCTAACCCATCTATCACTTTAGCGGAAATGATTTTATCCTTGTCTGTGATAGTTTCCAACACCTCTTTACCATCAACCACATAGCCAAAGACAGAATAACGACCATCCATTAAGTTAAAGCCAGGAGGCGTTAATTCATTATCAAACTTAAAGAAGAAAAATTGTGATGATCCGCCATTGGGATCTAAACTGGGACGGGCTAAAGCAACGGCCCCATAAGCATTAAATGGCAGGACTAAATCAGGTAAATAAATGCCCAAATCTTCAAGGGTTGTGCCATAAATTGGTTCTTGCTCCCCTCTTACTAAAATTTCTAAAGGAATTGCTCGATATTCTCCCGTTTTCGGGTCAATAAATCCGGCATCTTCTCCTGGGGGATCGCCCGCTTGTACGACAAAATCATCCCCTGAGCGAATAAAGGGTAAATCATCGTAGAAACCCCGTTGAACTAAGTCCACAAAGTTTCCCGCATTAATAGGCGCACTGTAACCATCTAGCACTAGGGTAAGATTACCTTTGGTGGTTTCAATTTCTACGGTAGCCCGTCCTTTTAACTGAGGTAAGTCAGCATATTCCCCAGGCACTTCAAAGGGGAACCCTTCTACCATCAAATCTTCAAGATCAGTAATTTGGTTGAGGATAACCCGTCGTTTTGACCCAACCGCTTCCCTCTCTTTATTATCTACCGCCTCTTGAAGTTCTGTAACACCTGTTTTAATGTTTTCCAGGAGAATTTTTGCTTGGGGTTGGCGATCGCTCGGAACGCTTTCCAGAATTTGCCCAGTCCGTAAGGTTAATAAAAACGAAGCCGTCTTTACATCTTTTTCAATGGGTGGCCAACGCTTACCCCGAAGATGATTAGAAATATCTTCGATCGCCGCTTGTACTTTACGAATAGGTTCGTTATCAATGGGTAAGGCATAGCGCAAAATAGCATTGGGGTCAGTGATGGCGTTTCCCTGAGCTAAAACGCTAATTAACATCGAATTTGCGTTTTGTTGGCTCCAGGTTGCCCCACACAAACTAATAGATAGGGTCATGACGATGAGCATGACCATACTTCTTTTCCACAAATATTCAACTTTTGTGGAGATTTGGGACCAAAAACTTTGTTTTAGTTTCATTTTTACTCGATAACACTTTAACTGTATTTAAGTCTATGACGCAATTTTACCAGTCCCACCGTTAAGCTGACACTCTTGGCTTGATTTGTAACATTACTTTTTGTAAAGAAACTAAAGATTTACTTGACTTTTGGGACGAATTTGGTTCCTTCATAAGCCATAGTCGGTCAAGAATTGGCCTAATTTTAATTATTGTTAAGCGTCCCTAACAGAAAAGAAGATAAAGACTTATCATCTACTATTGATGCTTTGGCTTGGAACCGAATAAAAACCGGCAAATCAAGTGCAATCAAAAGAGAAGCAAAAGCTCCTATTTTTGCCCATCTTCTATTACAATGTCCTCAATAGGAAAACCCTAAAGTTTATTGTCCAGAGAGGAGAACCCTCATGACAAAAGGTCCTGAGGCGAAAGCTAAGGTTATGGTAGATAGTGATCCCGTCCCAACTTCCTTTGAGAAGTGGGGGCAACCCGGACACTTCGACAGAACCCTCGCTAGAGGCCCAAAAACCACCACCTGGATTTGGAACCTTCACGCCGACGCACACGATTTTGATAGTCAAACCAGTGATTTAGAAGATGTCTCGCGGAAAATTTTCAGCGCGCACTTCGGTCATTTAGCCGTTATCTTTGTCTGGCTGAGCGGCATGTATTATCATGGCGCAAAGTTTTCTAATTACGAATCTTGGTTAGCGAACCCCACCGCCATCAAACCCAGCGCACAAGTGGTTTGGCCCATTGTTGGTCAAGGCATTTTAAATGGGGATATGGGAGGTGGCTTCCACGGAATTCAGATCACCTCTGGTCTGTTTTATCTGTGGAGAGCTTCAGGCTTTACCAATAGCTACCAGCTATACTGCACTGCCATTGGTGGGTTAGTGATGGCTGGCCTGATGCTGTTTGCTGGATGGTTCCATTACCACAAAAAAGCTCCCAAGCTGGAATGGTTCCAAAATGTAGAATCCATGATGAACCACCATTTATCCGTTCTTCTGGGCTGTGGCTCATTAGGATGGGCTGGTCATCAAATTCACGTTTCTATGCCCATCAATAAACTCTTAGATGCGGGGATCGCTCCGAAAGACATCCCTTTGCCCCATGAGTTTATTCTGGAACCCAGCAAAATGGCAGAACTGTACCCCAGTTTTGCTCAAGGGCTGACCCCCTTCTTTACCCTAAATTGGGCAGCTTATTCTGACTTCCTGACCTTTAAGGGTGGCTTAAACCCCGTTACAGGAGGTCTGTGGCTATCCGACCAAGCGCATCACCATTTGGCGATCGCAGTCTTGTTCATCATTGCTGGTCATATGTACCGCACCAACTGGGGCATTGGCCATAGCATGAAGGAAATTCTAGAGGCACATAAGGGCCCCTTCACTGGAGAAGGTCACAAAGGATTATATGAAATCCTGACCACCTCTTGGCACGCTCAGTTAGCGATTAACTTGGCAATGTTAGGGTCATTAAGCATCATTGTGGCGCACCATATGTATGCTATGCCTCCCTATCCTTACCAGGCGATCGACTACGGAACCCAGTTATCTCTGTTTACTCACCATGTTTGGATTGGTGGCTTCTTGATCGTCGGTGCGGGAGCGCACGGGGCAATCTTTATGGTTCGGGATTATGATCCCGCCAAGAACGTCAACAACCTGCTGGATCGGATGCTTCGTCATCGAGATGCTATTATTTCCCATCTCAACTGGGTCTGTATTTTCCTCGGCTTCCATAGCTTCGGACTATACGTCCACAATGACACGATGCGAGCCTTCGGTCGTCCCCAAGATATGTTCTCGGACACGGGGATTCAATTGCAGCCTATCTTTGCTCAGTGGGTACAGAATATTCACACCCTGGCTCCTGGTGGCACTGCGCCCCATGCTCTAGCAACGACTAGTTATGCCTTTGGTGGCGAAACCATTGCGATAGCTGGCAAAGTAGCGATGATGCCTATTAGCCTGGGTACGGCTGATTTCATGGTTCACCATATCCATGCTTTCACCATCCACGTAACCGTCCTAATTCTCCTGAAAGGGGTACTTTACGCCCGTAACTCTCGTCTCGTTCCTGACAAGAGTGAACTAGGCTTCCGCTTCCCCTGTGATGGCCCTGGACGGGGTGGTACCTGTCAAGTTTCTGGTTGGGATCATGTCTTCCTAGGCTTGTTCTGGATGTACAATTCCCTATCCATTGTGATTTTCCACTTCAGTTGGAAGATGCAGTCTGATGTTTGGGGAACCGTTGACCCTGATGGTACGGTTAGTCACGTAACCGGGGGTAACTTTGCTCAAAGTGCCATTACCATTAACGGTTGGTTACGGGACTTCCTCTGGGCGCAAGCAGCCAATGTGATTAACTCCTATGGCTCGGCTTTATCGGCTTATGGCATCATGTTCTTAGCCGGTCACTTCATCTTCGCCTTCAGTTTGATGTTCCTGTTCAGCGGTCGCGGCTACTGGCAAGAACTGATCGAGTCTATTGTTTGGGCTCATAACAAGTTGAACGTTGCACCTGCTATTCAACCTCGCGCTCTGAGTATTATTCAGGGTCGGGCTGTGGGTGTCACTCACTACCTGTTAGGAGGAATTGTTACCACTTGGGCCTTCTTCCTGGCACGAAGCCTATCGATTGGCTAATCTAGGGGAAAAGGACAAATTTTCTTTGTCCTTTATCCTCTAGCTTTAAAATAAAGACGGCATCTTAGCCGTTTTTCCCCTCCTGTAGTCTGTTGGCTACAAGGAATAATGACATCAGGAAATGAGCAGCAATTCTGCATGAGCCTCATTGTTTTAGAGAGGAGAATTTCCTAAAAAGCTATGGCAACTAAATTTCCCAAATTTAGCCAGGACCTCGCTCAAGATCCCACTACCCGTCGGATCTGGTACGGGATAGCTACGGCCCACGATTTTGAAACCCATGATGGAATGACTGAGGAGAATCTTTATCAAAAGATTTTTGCTTCTCATTTCGGTCACATCGCCATCATCTTTCTGTGGACCTCCGGCACCCTCTTCCACGTAGCCTGGCAAGGTAACTTCGAGCAGTGGATTAAAGATCCCCTCAACATCCGTCCTATCGCCCATGCGATCTGGGACCCTCAATTTGGTCAAGGCGCAATTGATGCCTTTACTCAAGCAGGTGCTTCCTATCCAGTTAACATCTCCTATTCTGGGGTTTACCACTGGTTCTATACCATCGGCATGACAACCAATGGAGAACTTTATCAAGGGTCTATTTTCCTCTTGATTCTTTCTTCCTTGTTCCTGTTCGCTGGCTGGTTACACTTACAACCTAAGTTCCGTCCTAATTTAGCTTGGTTCAAAAATGCTGAATCTCGCCTCAATCACCACTTAGCTGGTTTGTTTGGGGTTAGCTCCTTAGCTTGGACTGGTCACTTGGTTCACGTTGCCATCCCCGAATCTCGCGGACAGCACGTCGGTTGGGATAACTTCCTGTCTACTCCCCCTCATCCTGCTGGGTTATTACCCTTCTTTACCGGAAATTGGGGAGTTTACGCTCAAAATCCTGATACGGCTGGTCATGTATTTGGCACGTCTCAAGGAGCAGGAACCGCTATCTTAACCTTCTTAGGTGGCTTCCATCCTCAAACCGAGTCCTTGTGGCTGACGGATATTGCCCATCACCATTTGGCGATCGCGGTAATCTTCATCATTGCGGGCCATATGTACCGCACCAACTGGGGCATTGGTCACAGCATCAAGGAAATCTTGAATGCTCACAGACCTCCCAGTGGCAAATTGGGTGACGGTCATAAGAATATGTATGACACCGTTAACAACTCTCTCCACTTCCAACTCGGTTTAGCGTTGGCTTGTTTAGGGGTTGTGACTTCCTTGGTGGCACAACATATGTATTCTTTGCCCTCCTACGCCTTTATTGCGAAGGATTACACCACCCAAGCGGCTCTTTATACCCATCACCAGTACATTGCTGGATTCTTGATGGTAGGGGCATTTGCTCACGGCGCAATCTTCTTTGTTCGTGATTATGACCCCGAAGCTAACAAAAATAATGTGTTAGCCCGGATGTTGGAGCATAAAGAAGCAATTATCTCCCATTTAAGTTGGGTGTCTTTGTTCCTTGGTTTCCACACCCTAGGGTTATATGTCCACAATGATGTGGTTGTGGCTTTCGGTACTCCTGAGAAGCAAATCTTAATTGAGCCTGTGTTTGCTCAATGGATTCAAGCGGCTCATGGTAAAGCGTTATATGGATTTGACGTACTTTTGTCTAATCCTGACAGTATCGCTACTACTGCCTATCCCAACTATGCCAATGTTTGGTTACCTGGCTGGTTAGATGCCATTAACAGTGGTGCTAACTCCCTGTTCTTAACCATTGGCCCTGGTGACTTCTTAGTTCACCATGCGATCGCCCTTGGTTTACATACCACTACCTTAATCTTGGTTAAGGGTGCTTTAGATGCACGGGGATCTAAATTGATGCCCGATAAGAAAGACTTCGGTTATGCCTTCCCTTGTGATGGCCCTGGCCGCGGTGGTACTTGTGATATTTCCGCTTGGGATTCTTTCTACCTGGCTATGTTCTGGATGCTCAACACTTTAGGATGGTTAACATTCTACTGGCACTGGAAACATCTAGGAGTTTGGTCTGGTAACGTTGCTCAGTTCAACGAAAACTCGACCTACTTAATGGGTTGGTTCCGGGATTATCTCTGGGCAAACTCTGCTCAGTTAATTAACGGTTATAACCCCTACGGTACTAATAACTTATCAGTCTGGGCCTGGATGTTCCTGTTTGGACACCTGGTTTGGGCAACTGGGTTTATGTTCCTCATCTCTTGGCGTGGTTATTGGCAAGAGTTGATCGAAACCATTGTATGGGCCCACGAACGCACACCTCTAGCTAACTTAGTTCGCTGGAAAGACAAACCTGTTGCTCTTTCTATCGTTCAAGCTCGTGTGGTTGGTTTAGCTCACTTTACGGTGGGTTATATCCTGACTTATGCGGCGTTCCTTATTGCTTCAACTGCGGGCAAGTTTGGTTAACTCTAAACCCCTCATGTTAGGTTAATAAAATAAATAAATCCCCTATCTTCCGGTAGGGGATTTTTGTTTGTATAAAGCCTATTCAAGAATTATTTTCTGTCCTAGAAATGGAAAGTTGCTGATAGGAATGGGCCATTAAGATTCTCCTCAAACCCAAAGTCACCATTATCGCTACTATTCCTATAATCAATCTCATAGAAACGATAACCTAATTGTAATGAAATTTGTCGATGAACCCACCAATCAACCCCAAACAATAAATTCCAACTAATATCTGTTTCTCCTGCTAGTCCAAACCCTGACGCATCTCCTCTTAACCAAAAAGTAACAGGATCAGATATTTGTACCCCGAATTTTCCTCCTAGTAATGGTTCAAACCACGTTCTATCTCTTGTAAAATTTTGTTGAACAGTTCCCTGAATATTAACTAAGGAACTCGATAGCTGAAAATTCGTAATTGTTTCAATATCAATGCTAATATCATTGAGACGAACTCCGGCGATCGGTTGAAACCAAATCAGAGGAAAATTGCGATTAGAAGGTTGATCCGGTAATTCATGGGAAGGAAGATCTCCAATATGATAACTAAGAGCAAAATCATAGATCCCTTGATCAAATTGTAAACTTGCTCTAGTGTCTGCATTAAGTTGTTGGGGTTCTTGATTTGCTTGAAATTCCTCAAATTTCTGAATAGCTTGAATTTCTCTGTCTAGTAAAGCTTTTGCTTCCTCAATTTTTGCTTCGAGATTTTGTAATTGCTCTTTATCTTGTTGTAATTTTTCTCTGTCTTGTTGTAATCTTTCCTTATCTTGTTGTAATTGTTCCTTTTTATCTCGAAGTTCCCTCACTTGCTGACCAAATTGTTCTAAATTGTCTCGCGTCTGAGTTAATTTTTCTCGTAATCCTCTTAAATCTGTTAGTCTATTTAATTCTTTAATTTTAGTATTTAATTCTTCTAAATCATCAAGTATAGGTAAGTCTTTAATTCTGAGAGAAATAATTCTTTTTAATTCTTCATTGTTGAGATTTAATTCTTGTAACTCGTCAATCTTTAGACCTATATCTTGTAAATCCTCAACCTTAAGAGCGATTACTTCTAATCTTTGACCATCTTTAACAATAATTTCTTTAAACGCCTGAAGATTCGATTCTAATTCCCGTAATCTCTGAACGTCTTCGGTGACAATTCCTCTAAAATCTTGAAGTCTTTGGTCTAAATTTTGGAATGTTCCATTATCTCGTAATTCTTCAATGTTTCTTGCTGCTTGAACTTCTCGATCAAGCACATTAACTACTTCTTGAACTTTACTATTAACACTTCTATTTAACAAAAAATTCAACGTATTAATAGGATTAGGAGTTCTTGAACGTTCTATTGAAAGATTCCCAATGTCTTGTAAACTAGCAAAATAACCATCAACAATAAATCCCCAACGGCCTTTCCAACCTTCAAAACGACCACTTGCGGTCACTCGTAAAGTGTCTAATAATTCTCCTAAACTGAGATGATAACTAACGGTTTTTCCCCTAGCTGAAACTGTTCCATAGGTATTGATAGGAACGGTTGCATAAGGTTGTAGTTTAAAATGCCATTGATCATCATCAGCAACCGTTTTAATAGAGATATTTGGTGATAATTCAGGGACAGTTTCTTGAACAATTAATGATGTTTCTGGTTCCTTTTTAACTGATTCTTGAGTATTCGGTACTCCCATTAAATCAGCCGCACAAGAACTGGTTGGTTCTATTTTAATTTCTTTATTATCATCAGAGGATATATTGGGTTTAGTAGTATTGGTTAAAGGAGTAAAATCAGGACAAGAAAAATTTGCTTGAACTTGTTGTAATTCAACTGTTTTATTAACTAACTTTTCTCCTGATATAGAATCAGGACTATTTGGATCTAGTTGATCAGTCAAACTTGAATTATCTTGAGAGTTTAAAACTGGTAAATCTGATAATTTATCAATTTCGGTTCCAGAAGGATTAGCTAATGCGTTTGGAGATAAAAAAGAAGCCCATAACATAAATCCCTGAAATACAATAACTAGAGGGGTAATTTGTGGTAATCGGTATTGAAGCATAATTTTTATGATGGTTGATTTTGTAATAATTAGGATAACAAAAAAAATGTGTGAGTACGGAAAGGTGAAAGAAGCAAATGTTTGATTTTTACTTAACTTAACTTATTGAATTTTCTTATTGCAATTCACCAATAACGAATGGGTAGATTCGGCTACCCACGCGATTCATTTCCCACTTATTTGACTATTTCTATGCTCGGTGGTTTCCATGTCCCTTTTCCAACTGGCAGAATCGAAGGGGGTGTTTCCTTCGGCCAGTAGAGACGCATCACCAGATAGATCTGTCCGTCTGGAGCAGGTAGCCAGTTAGATTCCTTATCTGCACCTGGCGAATCCTTCTGAATATACAACGTCAGTGAACCGTCGGCATTCTTTTTCATATTCGGCAACATGGGAGAATTGATCAGATAACGATTAATCGGGTTCTCGATCAATAATTGTGTCTTGCCGTCATACATTGTCACTGACCAAAAAGCATTGACAGGTGGATACGTCCCAGCAGGAAAGGTTAGTGTGTATTTGTGCTTGCTACCGTCGAGGGGCTGACCGTCAGCAAGTGTCCTTGTAAGGGGATAGGTTGCTTCAGCCGCCTCATTGCCGTAGATACCGCCCTGGGCCCCAGCAGCCCGTTTCAACCAATCACCATTAAAAAACCCTCGGTTACCAAAAAGATTTAACATTCCCCATCCATTAACGACTTCTTGCCCGTCCTCAAGGTATTGTTTGATCTTGGCTTCCCCTTCTTTCATGCCAAGAACGATTTGGGCTTTATGCTCAGGGGAAAGCTCCTTAAATTCAAATGTCTTATCGGGTCCAACGCCGATTTTTGCTAACTTTGCTCTAATTTCCTTCTCTTCGGGCCCGGGTGGGGCGAACTTTAAGGCGAAGTCGAGATATTCAAAGAAATTAGTTTTAGCTAACTCTTTATCAATTTTGGGGAAGTCAATCGTCGGTGCTGAGGGGGGTAGCGGTTGTTTAAGATAGGCCGAAAGAGGCTGTACTTTATAACCAGACTGAATTTTGACCACATTGGGCATATCTTCAGGGTTAAAAAGCTGAGTGCGATAACCCGCCAAGGAGAACTGGGTTGTAGATCGAAATACCTTTTTAATGCCAGGTGGTTTCTCCCCCTTCCAGTCGGGGCCAACAACCATGTAATCCCCCGCCTCATTGCCCGTGGCGCGATTACTGATATAACCATAAATGAACGTATTACCGTCTTCGAGTTGCACTGAGTGGTAACGATCTTTCTCAAAGGCGGGAACAGATAATACAATTGGCTCTGCTCGTAGGTCGAGCCAAGCAAAGGAATAGGGCGTATCGCTGTTGGCGGTGATGACAGCGGTGTCTTTGTAGGTAAAGACCCTCGCTTCATTCTTAATCTGGTTGAAAGGAGCTTTAAATTGCCCAGAGTTTTTGTCTACAGCGTATTCATACATCACAGCGTAATTCATCACGATGGGCAAGCCGTAGATAAATCCGGCTTCAGCGATCGCCTTAGTTTCTTCAAGACTGGGCATTTTAATATTCTCCATTTTTCGGTAAGTTTGTGATACTACCGTCTCAACTGTGGGAACTACAGAAATTGTCTGTGCTAGTACCAAGGAGGTTTGTCCGATTAGAGTACAAGCTAGAAGATAGGCTGTAGGTTTGATAGGATAATTCATCTCTAAATTTTAAGAGAATTTGTCCAGAAATAAACCATCATTATTACTTAATGAGGTGCATATTCATAACTTTTTGTTTTGCCTCCTTCTGACATCAAAATGTCACTTTAGAGTCAGGTACTCGAACCGAAAAATCACCGCATTGTAAGGCTAATTTAGTAGGGTTAGCTAAATCCGTTCCTCTGACTAATTGGGGATCAGCCGGACGGATTTGTCCGGGTTTTGTGCTTTCACAGATAATAGTAGTAATTTTGGGAGTTTGATTCGGGGTGATAAAAGCTCCTCCTACATAGGCTTTAAGCTGACCAGAAACCTTCGATTGAGCCGGAATAACATAACTGTAGGCTGCTTCTGAAGTCGTCCGAACGGCATAATCAAACGTAGGCGGTAAGGTCAGATCAAAATCTTTTTTTAGATCGTTAATGGGAGCGCGAAAATTACCATTTTTTTGATAATAAGTGCGCTGTGCTTCTGTCATTTTTGCAACAACTTGTAAGGCAACATTTTGATATTGATCAACTTCATCTTCCGCTTGAGTTGTTAAACTAAACCCCACTATGCTAGTCCCTAATAACAGAGTATAAATTAGCCCTTTTGTCTTAAAAAATTGAGTCATGTTTTGAATTAGACCTAAATTAATCATACTTCCTCACAATTTGTTTAAAAATTCAGTGATTTAACTATCACTCCAATAAAACTAACTAACCCAATTACTAACAATGCTACCCCAACAATTTCCGCACTGTAAGAAGTTTCGTAGGTATAGCGATCGCTTTCAATTTGTTTGAGTAACTTACGGTGTTCTCTTAACCCTAAAACCATCCCCAGCATTCCTGTACCAATAAAGGATAGTCCCACAATAACAGAAAATCTGACTGGGTTAAGATTATGACTAAGATGAGTATTTTCAATTGTCCTAACAATAGTGGGGATACCAAAACCAAAACCAATTAATGATAGAGATGTGCGTATCCAAGCCATTAAGGTGCGATCTGCGGCTGCGCGACTGCGATATTTAGCTAGTTCAGTACGATCTGCCGCTAAGTCATTGTTAGAAGGCTGTTTGGGAGTTTGACTCATAATCCATTACTTTTCCTGGAATAATTTGGCTAATTTGTGCTTATTAGACACCTCCAAAAACCTAGATTTGACGTTATTATTCAACAACAAGTATATTAACATTCGTTTGAGATTGTAAACAATTTGTTGGGTTTCGTCACCTCAACCCAACCTACAAGATCAGTGTTGCCGAAGGCACTGCGGAGCAGACTGTATTAATAAAAATCCCAAAAATCAGATAATTACGGTGAATAACAATCAACTTGGTGCGTTAATGAAATGTAACGCACCCTACAAGAGTATAGAGAAAGTTTAGCAATTTCTTGTAATGAAGGCAAAGAAGATTGAGCAATATTTTCATTAATAGTATCAATATTTAGCATTTTGATTACCCCTAAAATCTTCATTTACGCATTGTACAACAAATCTCGAACAAATAAATTTTCATCAAACAGTAATTTCATTGGGAATAATCATCAGATGGCGATCGCGGTCAGCAGCAAAAGCGAAACAGGCTTGTATATCTTCTAAGGTTAGATCGGGAAAATCGTCTAAAACTTCCTCAATAGTCATCCCTCCACCCAAATAGTCTAAAACATCATTAACGGTGATCCGAGTATTAATAATACAGGGCTTTCCGCTACGAATGGAGGGGTTAATTGTAATCCGTTGACGATAATTCATCGTTTTTTCCTCAATAAATTAACATAAGAAACTAATTTGCGATCGGCGGCTGCCCGACTACGATATTTAGCTAGTTCAGTACGATCTGAGGCTAAGTCATTGGTAGAAGGCTGTTTGGGAGTTTGACTCATAATCCATTAGTTTTTCTGCAATAATTCGGCTAATTTGCGCTTATTAGACACCTCCCAAAACCTAGATTTGACGTTATTATTCAACAACAAGTATATTAACGGTCCTCATAAATTCGGAAAGTCCCAACACCAAGATCTATCCCAGTTGGGTTATTGCCGGACGGAAAAGCTTTAACCGTAAACAGATAAGTCCCTGCTATAGAAGGATTCTGTGCTGCTATTAAGCTTATAGTAAAGTTGGTTCCTGGGGGAATGGGTGGCTCGAAAACAACTGAAATTGCCTTGGTTTGAGAATCCTGAGTCACACTTTTTAAGGTTAAGGCTTTACCACGATTATTTTCTGTTCCCTGAAACCCTTTAGTTTGATCAAGTTGAAAGTCAATGGCTGCGGAACTCTCGTTTGGCTCAACGGTCACTTTCCCCAGGGATTCAACCGAGTTCTTAGGTAAATTTATAGTAAACAAATAGGGAACATCAGGAACATTAATGTTGGTAAAAACTGAAGAGGCACTCGTTAAACTTGGCGGTTGTCCCGTAAAAAAAGTGTTATTTTCTGACAAAGGAAGATCTTGAGCGTGAATATCGGTAGCTAGGGAAATAGTGGACGAACCGAGAATCAAAGTTAGGCCAATTAAGGGGAAAATACGCATGATGACAAACCATTCATTATATTAATTGAAAGTAGTTATGGGACTAGATTAGTTTTCCTAGGATAATTCGGCTAATTTGCGCTTATGGTAGATGGAGTAGAGAACACCAAAAACAGCCCCCACCATCAAATAAACCACTATTGTCGGCATTACCTGCTTTTCTAGACCATTTAAAATGGCGATAAACAAAGCTAAACCAACATTACGAGCAATACAGGAAATCGCTAGGATCGACCTTTGATCTTCATCTGGACCCCCTAAAGCGTGTCCAATACCCAGAGAGACAATCACCATAATAGCGATCACAACTAATGGTAATCCCCAAAGTTTAGACAACAAAGGAACTCCCACAATACAGGCTAAAATAATTAATACTAAAAACAGACTATTAGCAATAAAAGTTAAAGGTTGGGCGATCACTACTGCATATTTAGCCCCAAATTTTTGCAGTAAAAGACCCAGACTAACGGGTAAAAATTGCACGATAGTAACTTGTTTAGCCACATCTAACATGGTTACTTTGTCGGGAATACTTTGAAATAGGATAGCAAAAATAGCTAAGGTCAGAGGGGTAATAACAACCGCAAGTAAAGCCAGAGTTAGCTGAAGACTAGCAGAGTTACGAAATCTGGCTCCCGCCATTTGGGTTCTTTTTGTGGTCAGAGGCGCACCTGGAGAGGCTGCTAACAAGACTAATCCTATCGTTACTCCCAAAGGTAAGTTAAACAGTTTCAGCAGTGCCACAACCACTAGGGGAACCAGCACAACAACTGCTAGAAGCGCACGAAATAGTAAAGCAGGTTTGCGCCAAAGGGAGAGCATTTTTTCTAAAGACAAATTGATCCCCATAGCTAACATCAGGGAAAAAATTGTAACTTTAACGATTATTACCAATAAAGGATGGTTCATGAGTTAAATGCGAAGATTTGCTTCCAATCATTCTTCATGCTGATTACGAACCAGCCTTGTTTTTTTTGGCTCAGTATTTTGGAATTGAGAGGAAAAGATTTCTATCCTTGGCGAATAGTTCCCTTTTCCTTTATTCTCTCTAGAAAAGTTGACTTTTAACGGCTTCCTGCACCGCTTTGCAGTTTCTCTAATACTTGGTCAATAGTGAAACTCGCTGCTTTTTGACGAGGGGGAAACTCTACAAATGTCTGCAAGAAATCTCCTACAATTTTCTGGGCAGGTAAAAACAGATAAATATGATCGAGAACCCAATCCCAATAAGTATTAGAAGTTATATCTGCCCGTTCGTAGGGGTCAGTGCGGAGGTTAAACAATTTGGGAAAACGCAGAGTAACTAAGGGTTCTTGCCAGATGCGGAGGGTTCCTTGTACTCGTTGCTCCATAAAGATAAATTTCCAGTTATCATAGCGCATTGCCATGAGGTCGCCATCATCAGAAAAGTAGAAAAATTCGACACGGGGACTCTTTTCCACTTCTCCCTTAAAGTAGGGTAAAAGGTTATAACCATCGAGATGAACTTTAAAGTTTTTTTCTCCTGTTTGATATCCTTTAAGCAATTTTTCTTTGATGTCTGGTTCCCCTGCTGCTGCCAATAATGTCGGCAACCAGTCCAAATTACTAACAATTTCATTAGATACCGTACCTGGTTTAATTACCCCAGGCCAACGAACAAAACAGGGAACCCTGAATGCACCTTCCCAGTTAGAATCTTTTTCATTACGAAAGGGAGTCATACCACCATCAGGCCAAGAGTTCATGTGAGGGCCATTGTCAGTGCCATAAATGACAATAGTATTGTCCGCAATGCCCATATCATCCAGCTTTTGGAGCAAAGCCCCGACAAGTTTATCATGGTCGATCATGACATCATGATATTCTGATTGCCAACGTCCCGACTGCCCTAAACTCTCAGGTTTAGCATGGGTGCGGAAGTGCATATGAGAAGTGTTGAACCAGAGGAAAAAAGGATTATCTTCTGCTGCTTTGCGGTCTAACCATTCCGATGTTGCCTCAAAGACCTCATCATCGATGGTTTCCATGCGCTTTTTAGTCAGGGGGCCGGTGTCTTCAATACGACCATCAGAATATGAATGCAGTACGCCACGAGGGGCAAAGTGTTCTCGGAAATTGGGGAAATCTTTTTCAGGGGGATAATCCCGTAATTCCGGCTCTTCACAAGCGTTCAGGTGATACAAAAAGCCAAAAAATTCATCAAAACCATGTTGGGTAGGCAGAAATTTATCCTTATCCCCGAAATGGTTTTTACCAAATTGACCCGTAGCATAACCCAAGGGTTTTAATAATTCTGCTATGGTAGGATCTGCTGCCTGTAGTCCGATATCTGCCCCCGGCATTCCTACCTTGCTCAAACCTGTGCGAAAAACCGATTGCCCCGTCATAAAAGCAGATCGCCCGGCGGTGCAACTCTGCTCGCCGTAGTAGTCAGTAAATAGCATTCCTTCTTCGGCAATGCGATCAATATTCGGCGTGCGGTAGCCCATCATCCCCTTAGTAAAAATACTCAGGTTGGCAGTACCGATATCATCGCCCCAAATTACTACAATGTTGGGTTTTGTCGTGGTCATTTTTGAGTTCTCCTGATTTAAAGCTTAAATAATCTTGATCTGCCATAGCATAGCATTTAAGGGGATTATCGACAATACATAAAGGTGCGTAAGGTGCGTTACATTTCATTAATGCACCCTACAAGATCGGCGATCAAACTAGCTATTGTTGAGGAATTAATTTAATTAAACTTCTTAAAGTAGCATTAACAGATTCCGAATTAGGAAAATATTTTTTGACATCAGGATCAAGAATGATTACATCATTTTGCGATGGAAAATGTTCGATAGTTTTTGTGCCATCTTCATAATGGATAGTAACACTATGACCTTCTCGATACTGTTGATAATATTTGCCGCGAACAGGATTTTTAAGTTGACTTAAATCATATTCTTCTCGTAAATTATCTTCTAATTCATCTTGGATTTTATCGCTCATAATATCTCTTTTCTTTTGGTGTAACTAATCTTGCACTAATTAAACGAATTTTATTATTACGATCTGTATAAGAAACAAATAGAAATTTACCTTGATCTGATAAACCTATTATAAGATAGCGATTCTCCCCTGTAGAATGGTCAGGATCATCGAAATTTATAGATAAGGGATCATCAAATACTGTGGATGCTTCTTCAAAAGAAATACCATGTTTTGTTTGATTTGCTTTAGCTTTCTTCTCATCCCATTCAAACTCTAGTTTCAAGTCATTTTCACTTGGCGAGATTTAACCACCTTACATTGTAGCATAAAAAATTCCCTATAATGATTCTAAAGCTCAAAGTTTTTTTACTTATCAAAGAAACCCATGACTAAACTGTTACTTCTATTCTCTCCTTATCAAATCCGCATTTAATGTTTGTTCTGAGGTGGTTGGGTTTCGTTACCTCAACCCAACCTACAAGATCCGCGATCGCACTACACTCGTCAGCGATCGTACTGGATGGTGTTGACAAAAAGTAACGTAGTTATGATAATGTAGCTACACTGGGAGGGTAAAATTGAAGTGGACATGGGACGATAAAAAGAATCGGACAAACAAACGCGATCACGGCTTGAGCTTTGAAGCCGCTCAATATGTTTTTGCTGATCCTCTCGCTGTCAGCCGTCCCGATTCATACCCAGACGAAGAACGCTGGCAGACTATCGGACTGATCGGTCAACTGACCGTATTTGTTGTGCATACTTGGCCGGAGTCTGATTCAGTGACAGGAGAAGAAATGGGACGAATTATTAGCGCACGTAGGGCAACAACTCATGAAAGGAGGGCTTATGAAGAAGGAACATTCTAATCCAGTGCCACCAGAGATACAGGCTGAAATTGACGATCTCGCAGCCTCACAAGAGCCGATCCGCACAGACCTGATCCCAGAAGCTATGGGAGATTGGAGCAAGGCAAAGCGTGGGCTATTTTATCGCCCGATCAAAAAGCAGATCACTCTCCGTCTTGATGCCGACCTTATAGACTGGTTCAAAACCCACGCCAAACAAGGGGAAGGGTATCAGACTAGCATTAATCGCGCTCTGCGGGAATACGTGACACAGAAGAATAAATAAGGTGCGTTACATTTCATTAACGCACCCTACACTCGTCAGCGATCGCACTGCTACATAAAAATGATAAAATTTAGAATATTGTTTATACTTTTTTAATAAACTTAACCATATTTCAAACCTTAATTTGACTCTTTTCTTGGCTATAAGAAGTCACTAATGTGATCTGTTCTCTTTTCAAAGATTCTAAGGCAATCATTTCTCCATTTTCATTAGAAAACTCAACTAAAAATACTCCCGTTTCAGAAATATCTACTACTGTTCCTGTTTCTCCTTTATTCAATCCTAATTCTGGTAAATCTTGAGTCAAAGCAACAAGATCAATTTCGTTAATGGTGTTATTCATCAGATAATAGCCTCGATTTTATAAAACATAATTATAACATAGATTTTTATTCATCAATATAACAAGTGACTAAACGAGGAAAATTTTCATCATTTCTAATAATCCAAACGCTTTTAATATTCTCAGTGTTATTATTCCTAGTCATAGGAAATATAATAATGTATAAATCACCATTAGCTGTTGTTTTTTGAAATTGTGCGTCATAATTAATTAAAGCATGGAGTAGTGCCTTTCTTAATTCATCTGAATTTTCAGCCGTTAATCCTAAAGCAGCACGAAATACACGGGCTTTATGTTTACCATCTTTATGCTCTAAATTTAAACAATATCCTGATAATTTAGCTTCAGAAATAATTGCTTTTTCTAAATTAGGTAGTTTCATGATTTAACTTATAAAATATGCGATTAAATTATAATAAATTTTACCTATAAGTTCTCACATATTCTCTAAAAATGGGAAAAAATTTAAACATAATTGTCTCCCTTCATACTTCGGAGAACACCACCCTACAAAACTAAGCAAATTATCATAAATAAGGTGCGTTAACGAAGTGTAACGCACCCTATAAGATCGGCGAAAGATACTGGTAATAGTTAATGCAGATAAAAAAAATAGTGAAGATTTCATTGATTTTAAGCTATCAAAGATTTACACACACTTAGTGTTCCCATTTTTTCAAAAAAAACTAGCTTTCAAAAAATAATTTGACCCCTACCTAAAATTTTAATCCCGACAAAATTTTTCTGGTATGTTTGACGGGGGTTTTTACCCGTGTTAGTGCGATCGCCGCTTTTGTAGGTTGGGTTGAGGTAACGAAACCCAACATTATCCCACCCTACCATACACAAAAGGGGAAGGGTGGGAAAGGTTTTAATGCCTACTGTCGCGCCATAATCATACGCATCTCTGCATCTTTGTCGTGAATCAAATCCCCACTGATATCGACGATCACACTATGAATTTTACCCGTAAACTTGAAAGGGGGTTCATAATCAGGCGTTACAGGTGAACCGATCGCAATACCACAACTTAACCCACTACTAACCCCGATATTGAGAGGAATGGTTACAGGAACGTCTATTTGTCCCACCAATTTACCATCAATATACAATTGAGCGCGACCAGGCGCACCTTTTCCCGTTGCTAAATCAGGCTGTCCCGTCACTTCAAACTCAAACCGTAACTGATGACTACCTTCTGAAACTAATTCCATTGATTCAACATGATAAAGCGATCGCCCGACATAGTTATGAACCCAGTGCAACTTGCCCCCTTTAACATAAAAGGAATAACCCCCATCATTGCCCCCATGAGCCAGTAAAATGCCTTCTGCGCCACCTTGGGGAATCTCTACATCGGCCGTAATACTATGGGGACGATTTAAGACTCTGACGGCACTATTTCCAGGAACATCCTGAGTATTGGGGTAATAAGTATAACGAGTGCGAGCAAGGGCGATTTGAGGGCGTTCTTCTGCTAATCGTTGCACACCCCGTCCATCAATAGGTAACACTTTATATTTACCCGCTTCCACATACCAAGTAGCAATCATTTCAATGAGTTTAGGCCGATTATCTGCCGCAATATCATGATTTTCAGCAAAATCCTCATCTATATGATAAAGTTCCCAATGATGACTGTCCAATTCGGTTAGGGTATCCTTGGAGATAGGAACGCCAAAGGGTTTCCCCGCTTCGGTAAAGGAAGGTCCCGGCCAAGGACAAACCGCCCGCCAACCCTCAAAATATAGGGAACGATGCCCCATCATCTCAAAATATTGGGTTAAATGCTTTGTCGGTGCATTAGCATCATCAAAGGTATGGGCAAAGCTGACACCTTCAATGGGAGATTGTGTTACCCCTTTAATTGTTTCTGGGGGGTCAATTTCGAGTAATTCTAGCACTGTTGGCACAAGATCAATGGCGTGGGCGTATTGGGTGCGAATTTCGCCTTTTGCCTTAATCCCGTTCGGCCAATGAATAACCAAAGGATCACTAATACCCCCCCGATAGGTTTCTCTTTTCCAACGACGGAAAGGGGTATTTCCTGCCCAAGTCCAACCCCAAGCATAATGATTAAAGGTTTCGGGTCCCCCTAGTTTATCCAATGCTTTAAGGTTTTCTTCGAGGGATTCGGGTACATTATTAAAAAAGAGGGTTTCATTAACTGAACCTTGGGGCCCCCCTTCCGAACTTGCCCCATTATCGGAAATCACCATAATAATCGTATTCTCAAACTCCCCAATACTTTTAAGAAAATCCACTAAACGACCGATATGATGGTCTGTATGGGTGAAAAATCCGGCAAAAACTTCCATCATACGCACATATAACTTCCTTTCATCATCGGAAAGGGAATCCCAGTGCGGAACATCGGGATCATGACGGGATAGTTCAGCATCAGGAGGAACAATACCCATTTCCTTCTGACGGGCAAAGGTTTCCTCGCGGTATGCTTCCCAACCCTTGTCAAACTGTCCCGCGTAAGCATCGGCCCATTCTTTGGGGACATGATGGGGGGCGTGCATTGCACCAGGGCAAAAATACATAAAAAATGGCTTATCTGGGGCAACTTGCTTAGAATCTGCAATAAAACCAATGGCTTTGTCGGTTATGTCTGCAGTAAAATGATAGCCTTCTTCGGGTGTTTTTTCAGGGCTGACGGTATGGTTATCATAAACAAGGGCGGGATAATATTGACTGGTATCTCCCCCTAAAAAGCCGTAAAATCGCTCAAAACCACGACCTAGTGGCCAACGATCATAGGGGCCGGCAGCAGAAAGTTGTTCTGAGGGGGTTAAATGCCATTTGCCCAGAGCATAAGTATTATACCCTTTTTGCAGTAATATTTCGGAAAGAAAGCCATTTTCAAAGGGAATATTGCCATTACTCCCAGGATAGCCCGTTGAGCCTTCTGTAATGCAGGCCATGGCGTTAGAATGATGGTTGCGTCCCGTCATAATACAGGAACGGGTGGGGGAACATAACGCTGTCGTGTGCAGATTGTTGTAGCGTAGTCCATTGGCTGCTAATGCGTCGAGGTTGGGGGTTTTGATGGGACTGCCATAACAGCCAAATTGACCAAAACCTGTGTCATCAAGTACGATAAATAAGACATTGGGTGTGCCTTGTTTTGCCCGCAAAGGTTCTGGCCAAGCAGGACTAGATTTATCAATGGTTCGTCCTATTACCCCAGGGAAAGTGGTTCCGGGTTTGTATTCATGCAGTGACATAAATTTGGCTTTTTTTCTAAATAGCTTTTGGTTCTAATTCTAAATCATTGAGAGAACATTTAATTAGCCTAATTTTTTGTTTAATTCGGCTCTCCCGTACCTGTGGTGATAAGTAAAGCTTATAATTCGTAGGGTGGGTTAGACGCGGCAACGATTTTGAGGAAAAACTAATAAGTTTTAATCCGCGTCGTAACCCACCATCTTAAGTATTGTATCTGATTATATATTTTATACCAAGATGTCGGGAGAGCCGCTTGATTGATATAGGACGAAATTTGGATCATAGGACAATCCCTTCTCGGCGAATATTGTCCATTAATGGGGTTTGTCGATGAACAAAGTCTTCATCTGCGATGGGAATTAAAGAAATGAAGGTATTATGTTTAAGGTCTAGTTGAGTAGCGATGTCTGCCATCCGAATAACTTCATCTCCGGGCGAAATGGGACTTTTTAACACGACCATAATATCAATATCTGAGTCCTCATTGGCGTTACCCCTCGCTTGTGAACCAAAAAGAATGAGTTTAACTAATCGTTTTCCATAAAACTTTTCTAATTCTTGGCGAAATTCTTGTAGTATAGGCATTAGGGTTTGTAATTGAGCCATTGTTTTCTTACTTAGAGATTCTTTTTTGCAATAAATTGTATTATAGAGACTAAAACTTAAGCCAACAATTGATCTACCGCAACTTGAAAACCTGGAAGAACTAATTGGGTATTAATAATTTCTCCTGTGGTAAACATAGCCCTTTTTTCTTGAGTAATCACTAAAATCCACTTATTTTCAGGCAATACTAACCAAATTTCCTGACCACTTGAGGCAAGATATTCGTTAACTTTCTCAAAAACTCCTTCCATTTCATCTGTAGGGGAGATAATTTCAGCAATTAAGGGAAAACTTTGGGGTAATACCTTCTCATTACCATACTTAGCTACTAATTCTGGTGTTAGATAGGCAACATCAGGAATTCTTCCTTGCTTGTAGGTACGACAGGGTACTTCTGTGTAAACCTCTCCTCCTTGTTGGGTAGATTCCAAGTAATTATGCCAATAAGTCGCAAGTTTGGCTTGAATACGACTATGTTTGAGGGTCATATTATTTTTTTCTACTAATTCTCCATTAATCCATTCTGTATGTTCAGGCGGATTTTGAAGCCAATCTTCTAAGGAAAAGCTTGAATTTTGTGTTAATACTAGGGTAGCAGTAGTCATTTTCAGACAACTCTCCAGACTCATTTTGAGTTCATTGAGATTAACGTAAATACTAACATAATTTTGGCATAATTACCCTATTTCCAAGGAATTTAACTATCTTTCGTCAGGGAAATACGAAGTTCGCGCAGCATTTGACTCGTTCCTTGATCAAAGGCTTTTTGTACGAGTTTAGGGATGATTGGCACGACATTAATATCAGGAAAAATCAGGCTGTTTGCTGTTTCCACATAACCTTCTTGCTGCAAAAGATGAATTGTAAGCCGATTATTATCATAAATCCAAACTTCAGGTACTCCTATCACTTGATATGCGTCCATCGTCGTCTTTGAGGTAACATCAGATTCAATGGCTAAATCAGGTGGTGGATTGATCGCCATATCCATACGAAGAAGGCTACGAACTTGTGGGGCATTCTCAATATAAAAACAGGTATCGGGTTCTAGTCCTGCTTTTTTAGGTTTCTTAAAGGTAGTTGAACCAAAATCCTCCCAATTCCTATTTTGGGCATCTAAAATCGCTGTCACAATATAGGCGATGATACGATGCGGACGTTCATGAGCGGGTAAAGGGGACATGAGTTCTAGGGTTTCATGACAGTAATTAAGACGAGGAATACGGCGATCTTCTCCCAATTCCTCTAATAATGCCTCATAGTCGTCCCAACTAACCTGTTCAATAAGGACATGACTGCCAGGGGATAAATTTAGGCTTTTGAGGGAGAATGTTACAGGGGAAGCAACCATATTAGTGAGATAGAATTAGTATTATCAATATTCTAGGCAAATCTAGTCATCACCTTGCTGGGCCACCGTAACCACCCGTAAGCCCAACCCCGCGAGTACCTGCCCCTACGCTAGTTGAGTTCGTTTTCTTCCCTTTTTTGTAAATTCCAAAGTAAAAATTGATCGCTCTCTTCCTGTGAGATAAAAAAGCGATCGCTAAGGTTCAACCCTTGTTAAATCACAAAAATATCCTCATAGGTTGGGGCTAAACCGATACTCAAGGTTGCAATTTGTTTGGCAGTTCCTAGTCCGTTTCCATCCGCATCAAATAATAAGGCTCCGTTGGTGGAGTTATAAATAAAACGCTGACTCGCGCTGGTCGCACTGGAACCAAGAATAAATTGGGTTTCAGTAAGGGGATTACCTGTTATTAAACCACTGCCGAAGCCTTGAGCAGAGATAAAAATTGTATCTTCGTTGGGGGTAAAGTCTGTGATGGTATCTATTCCGAGGTTGGCATTCGCGAAGAAAAAGGTATCGCCTCCGCTTCCTCCTGTGAGGGTATCGTTTCCTGCTCCCCCCGTGAGGTAATCACTGTTACCTGCACCATTGAGAATATCGTTACCTGTTCCTCCTGTGAGGTAGTCGCTATAATTTTTCCCTAATAAAATGTTGTTACCATCGGTTCCTTGTTGGTTACGAGTGTTGTCATCGTTAATGATAGTAGCGGTTTGGGCTGCTATTGTGTTGATCGTATAGCCTGTACCACTTGCGAGTTGTAGTATGACAGTTTCGTTGGGTTCAAGGGTGGTGTCAGCCGTTGGGTCAAGGGTCAGTGTGGCGGTGGCTGAACCTACTGCAAACGTGATGGTTTTGCCTGTGCCTGTTGTTGCGCCTGTATAGTCGGTACTAAGGGCGGTTCCTGCAATGCTGTAGTTAACGGTTAGGGCGTTGGTTGTGGCTCCTGTGCGGGTGAAGGTATAGATGAAGTTACTGAGACTGTCTTCGCTGATGGCACTATAGTTTAATCCCAAGCTAATGATGGGGCCATCGTCATTAGTAATTCTTCCTGTGACGGCGGTGGTTGTTCCTACTGTGTAGCCTGTTCCTGTAGCGAGGGTTAAAGCTACGGTTTCATCACTTTCAATGGTGATATCGGCCGTGGGGTCAATGGTTAAAACGGCTGTGGCTGAATTAGCTGCAAAGGTAATGGTCTTGCCTGTACCAGGAGTTGCGCCTGTATAGTCGGTTGTGTCGGCGGTTCCTGTAATGCTGTAGTTAACGGTGAGGGCGTTGGTTGTGGAACCAGTACGAGTTAAGGTATAAACCAGATTTGGGGTTCGGTCTTCGAGAACACTGGCGGGAGAAAGGTCTAGGGTAATAGATGGTATCAACTGATTATAGACAAAGTAGTTACCTGTAAGGCTTAAGCCTGTCCGATTGCGGATGATACCGATGAGTTCGTCGGGTTCGGTGCTGGGTTTATCAATTAAAAGTTGAGTATCGGTTCCGACTACGTTCAAAAGATAGGTAATACCGCCTTTAAGTTGAATGATGTCTCCCTCAGTGGGGTTGAAGTCGGCAATATCGGCATAGTTATTTATACCCGCATTGGTTGTTAGTCCGTCGTCGTAGCCGCTCCAAGTGAAGTCACCTAAGATAAAGAGATCGCCGCCTGCTCCACCAGAAAAAATGTCCTTTTCACCGATGCCAGGGTTGAGACTATTGGGATTAACACCCGTCAGAAGATCGTTACCCGCCCCACCGTCAATCGTGTCATTACCTGCCCCACCATTAATGGTATCGTTACCATCACCAGTAATAATGGAGTCGGCCCTTGAAGTACCTGTAATTTGGAACTGCTCGATATTGCTAAAAGTAACTTTGTCAGTGCCACCAAAAGTATAGTTTGCGGAATAGTTGCCATTAAATCCCCCGGAGCCATTACTGGCGATAGAAGAGACTAGACCATCATAAATATTGAGAGTGTAGTCTAAAATCAATACGTCAATCCCAGTACCGCCATCAACCACATCATTACCAAAGCCAGGATTGACCGTATCGTTGCCCCCCCCAAGAGTGAGAGTATCATTGAAACGTCCCTGTAGCTTGATGATATCGTTGCCACTGCCTGTTATTAAATCGAAGGCTTCGATATTGGTATAACTACTGCCAGAAGGTGCAATAGAGATGCCTTGGGGAACATCTAGGGTTAAATTACTGGTGCTACTGCTGAAATTGTAGAAGATTTTATCCGTACCATTACCGCCATCAACGATATTATTGCCAGCCCCAGGGGTAATCCAGTCATCACCCTCCCCGCCATTAATGGTGTCGTTACCATCACCAGTAACAATGGTGTCGCTTTTTGAAGTGCCTGTCAGTTGGAACTGCTCGATATTACTAAAAGTAACTTTGTCAGTGCCACCAAAAGTATAGTTTGCGGAATAGTTGCCATTAAATCCCCCGGAGCCATTACTGGCAATAGAAGAGACTAGACCATCATAAATATTGAGAGTGTAGTCTAAAATCAATACGTCAATCCCAGCACCACCATCAACCAGATCTTGGCCTCGGAGGGGGCGAATTGTATCATTGCCACTCGTCCCCGTAATCACGTCATTACCATTTGTGCCAGTAAAATCTTGTTTTTCTACCTGAATCACTTGGCCATTAACCGTAATTGTCCCGTGATCATCCTCAGCTTTCAAAGCCTGTAATGTCCCAACATTCAGACTTTCGCCTTGTACTAAAGCTGCAAAAATCGCCCCCTCATCCCCCGCACTATCAGAGGTATTAATCTGAGCATCTACAAAATGCCCAAACTCCTCCAAAATCACATTTACCAAAGACTGCTGACTCGCCCTACTCACAAACTGATCCGACAAATAAATCCTATTCGTACTAATCGCATAAGCCCCATTCGCACTTCCCAAAACATCGCTACTGACGATTTCAATCTGGGGAAACAAACTAAAATTTCCACTTTGCCATTGAGAACGAAAACTTGCCGCCGTTGCAAAATCATAACTTGACCCAAACGCCGTATCAAACAGACTCCAAAAATTGCTGAGATTAGCAAAATTCGTCAGTTGGCCATAAACAGAGGAAAGAGAAGGAACACTATTCATGGTAGTTTACTCAATAGAGACATAAGAATGGAAAGTCTAAGAGTAACTATAAACTAAAAATAGATTTTATAATAAAATAGAACCCAAAGTTGATTTTAACTATCTTGAGTCAGTGAAAGACGAAGTTCTCGCAGCATTTGACTGGTTCCTTTTTCAAAGGCTTGTTGTACGAGTTTAGGGATGATTTGCACGACATTGATATCAGGAAAAATCAGGCTGTTTGCTGTTTCAACATAGCCTTCTTGCTGCAAAAGATGAATTGTAAGCCGATTATTATCATAAATCCAAACCTCCGGTACGCCAATCACTTCGTATGCGTCCATCGTCGTCTTTGAGGTAACATCAGATTCAATGGCTAAATCCGGCGGTGGATCGATCGCCATATCCATACGAAGAAGGCTACGAACTTGTGGGGCATTCTCAATATAAAAACAGGTATCGGGTTCTAGTCCTGCTTTTTTAGGTTTCTTAAAGGTAGTTGAACCAAAATCCTCCCAATTCCTATTTTGGGCATCTAAAATCGCCGTCACAATATAGGCGATGATACGATGGGGACGTTCATGGGCGGGTAAAGGGGACATGAGTTCTATTGTTCCCTGACAGTAATTAACACGAGGAATCCGGCGATCTTCTCCCAATTCCTCTAGCAAGGCTTCATAGTCGTCCCAACTAACCTGTTCAATGAGGACATGACTGCCAGGGGATAAATTTAGGCTTTTGAGGGAGAATGTTACAGAGGAAGCAACCATATTAGTGAGATAGAAGTAGTATTATCAACATTCTAGGCAAATCTAGTCATCACCTTGCTGGGCCACCATAACCCCCCGTAAGGCCAACCCCGCGAGTACCTGCCCCTACACCGTGAAAACCAGGGCCTACACCGCCACCTGCACCGATCCAATCAATAAATAATGCGGTTGCCCCACCGTTTTTGGGCATCTCTCCCTCGATCAGCTTGTATTTGTAAATTAAATCTTTGCCCTCAATGACGGGATTACTGATCTCAACTACGGCAAGGGTGTTCTCTTTATTTCCTCCCTCATAAACCGAAAGGGTGGCATTAGGGGGATCATTGGCGAAGTTGTCGGGGCCTGCACCTGCTTTCCATTCATCCATATAGGCTGGCATTGTGAGGTTTCCGGCGATTCGTTGTGGCCGATCTGAGAAATATAATGTCTGGGGGGTCACGTTCACCAGTCGCAAGGTTTTCTTCGCAGTGTCTGCTTTAAAATCTTCTGCTGTTTGCACGAACATCAATTGTATTTTCTGGGAGGAAGACGCATCCTGTGCTGAAGAAACACTGGCAAACCCCCATCCTGCAACGGTTAGCACTGCTGTGGCACAGAGAGATGTAACATAAGCATTGGTCTGATTTTTTATCGCTGTCTTGGTGTTTTTCATTGTGATTATCCTTTAATTTTTGTCATTAGGAATGGTTGAGTTTTTTGATTTGAGTTGAGGAACATCAAAGAAAAATTTGCTGAGATTTCCCTTGCCGAAATAGCTGTCTATTTCTCTAAAGATATTGTGCATTAAAAAGACAATTGAGATACATAAAATAACGGCCAGAAATTGATAGAAATTTTCTGACTCAATAAAACTTTTGAATGCAGGAGCGATCGCTTTAGTTTCGTGGTAAGCATGAAGCAGATGTTCAACTAGGCCAAGGATTACAACAGCTAAGGTATAAACAAAGGTTTTATACAGAATACTGAGGTAACGGGGAGCTTTTTCAAAACGATTTATCAAGGGAGTGACATCCATAATAGCCACTGCTTTAGCGGCTACCAATGCCCCGATTATCGCTTTTGAGAGTATATAACTGTCAATGGAATACTCTTTTAAAAAGAGCTTCATTATGAGAAGAATATAACCAAATCCAATGAGAAAAAAGAGGGCAAGAGAGCCAATTTTTTTGATTTCATGCTTCAATGCTTGCATTATTTTTTTTCCCTTACTCTTGAGGAGGAACTAAACCACACTCAAACAACTTGGTTAAAACTGGGGGACAAGAAGAATTATTAAACTTAACTATGGTTTTTTGAGCAATGGCATTGACGACTTCTGCTGGTAAGGGATCTTGGTTCTGTGCTTGAGTAATGGGGAGATTTATTCCGACTATTGTGGTTATAACTACAATAGCATAGAGGATATTCTTGACTTTTAGTATGGTTCGTTTCATCGACGCTTTTGATCCCCAAAATTAGAGTGCTTTACATACACTACAATATCACAAGGTACTTGCATTTTTGTTTTTTCTGAAAAGAAACTTATTAAAGCATTGCACTTCCCAAAAAAAGGACAAAACTAAAAATTAAGGGATCTAATAATCACCCCAATAAAACTAACTAATCAAATGACTAAGATGGGTATTTTCAATTGTCCTGACGATGGTAGGAATACCAAAACCAAAACCAATTAATGATAGAGAAGTGCGTATCCAAGCCATTAAGGTGCGATCGGCGGCTGCCCGACTACGATATTTAGCCAGTTCGGTACGATCTGCTGCTAATTCATTATTAGAAGGCTGTTTAGGGGTTTCTGAGTTGACGGGTTGCTGACTCATAGTGTTAACATAATTACAACGGACAAGTAATGAAGGAAATATTGTTTGTGTGGAAATATTGGGTTTCATGAACGTCAAACCAACCTACAAGATCGCACTTTGAAAAGCCAAAGCGATCGCATTTTTAAAGTTTAATCAATAAGATGACAGTAATCGCACTACAAGATCGGTGCTTGTATTGATATACGGCGAAACTCATTTAATTCTTGTTGAGATAAGGGGAGACAGTCCGAATCTGCTTCGGCTGCTTTGTCAATTTCTTCCTCAGTCATTGCTTCAACTTTTTCCCAATCTGTCTTGCCATGACTAGCATTTTTGGGATCAAGTTTAACTCTGGTAATATTGTCGTCGTTCATTAATAAGCTCTAGAGATTTAAACCCATTTAGTTGAGTTGGCAGATACAACGCCACAAAAAATGGCAGGTCAATTGTTCGACTTGAAATTGAAGAAATAACACTATAAGTAATGCGCTCCTTTTGTCTAGGTTTTAACAAAATAAATCCGTAGTCATTGTCGATAGTTACTCCTACATAATGGATCACTGAAAAGTGAGCGAATGTTGCTTCTAATTCAGTGATGTTTTCAACTTCAACCGTTATTTTGTAACTATCATCATCAAGCTTTCTCTGTTCAATTAATTGCAATCCGACATTTCGTTCAGGAAAGACAAGAACGTCACATTGATTGAACTTAATTATTCTACTAGGTGCGTCTTCTTGATTCAAAAAGCGAGAAGTGCGATCGCCCCCATTGTGAGCGATCCAGTGACAATTAAAATCGGTTTAATCAAAGAAGTTATCAACGGCTTACTTAGGTGGTACAAACTGCGGAATGTGGGTAATAATATCAGTTATCCCCATTGCTGCGACCACTTGTTAAAAGTTGCGTGGTGAGGAATCCCCGCCGTTTTACGGCGAGGGAGGATGTCAAAACCACCTACTTAACCGTATAACCTCGTCCCTCCATACAAGCTGTCCAGGCGCGATAATAGGTTTGTAGTTTTTGCTGCTCCTGGGCCGCCGCTTGGTTAGTGGCTTGAGTAGCCTGTTGTTGTTCTTCTCGTCTTTTGAACAACCCCGCTAATGCTCCAACACCAGCACCGATCGCGGCTCCTTCTCCTACATTACCGCCAATTGCACCGCCAACAACCCCTAAGAGAGAAGCTTTTCCTGTTGTCCTGAGAACTGTTCCCTGTTGGGAAGATTGGGCCGTGGTTTGGGCTGATAATTGACTGGGATCAACTCCTGTTTGCTCTTTTGCCCAGGAATAACAGGCATAGTGATCCTGTTCTTGTTGTTGGGGTGTTTGTTCTTTGGTGGGGTAAGCAAAGGGTTCGGGAGGGAGAGATTGAGCAATTGTTAAGTCAGTAAACAAAACAGAACTAACAAGAGTTAAACTAAGCCCTTTAATAATGCGTTTCATAAGCTCTTTTCTTGATGATTATTGTGGATAAAATGGTTTTTAAGAGAGAGAAAGAAATCTATTAAAAACAACAAATTATCTTTCCCTTAACTTAAAACAAGAAGTTTGCAGGTCTTAATGACTGACAATACCCGCTAAAAGTTTCTCGATCACTTGATCAACCATAAAAATATAGCCTTTCTCGGACTCTGATGTTATAGTTATTTATTCAACAAACCCTGCTAACAAACCCATCAAAGCACCCTGTTCGGGCGTAGCTGAAGGGCTAGCCTGAGAGTAAGACAGTGTCGAATTGATTATGTGCGAAACACCATATAGACTAAAATATCGATGATCACAAAAAACAGATCATTCGCCATAAAAGTTATATTTAATTGGTAATTTCTCCATGGATGAATCGAAGGATTCTGCTACTCCTCAGCCAGAGGAAACATCACGATCGAAGCTCATGCCCAAAGCTTTATTGGAAGCCAAACAAAAGCTTAAGACTAGACTTCTCTTGTGGGCAGCATTAGTGGGTATTTTAACCGGAGGAGTTGGCACTTTATTTCAAGTAGCAGTCGGGCAAGTCATACTCGGACGAGAACATTTAATTGAGTTGGTAAAAGACTATGCTGTCCTGAATTGGTTAGTGCCAACAGTTCTTTCGGCAGTAATGGTCTATTTAGCGTTTCTGTTAATGCGTAATGTTGCCCCCGAAACCGGAGGCAGTGGTATTCCCCAAATTGAGGGGTTTCTCAATGGACTCTTTCCGATACGATGGCAGATAGTTCTCCCAGTTAAGTTTTTGGGTGGTTTATTGGCCCTGGGTAGCGGGATGGTATTAGGACGAGAAGGCCCGACAATACAAATGGGCGGTAGTATCGGTAAGATGGTGGGCAGTTATTTTAGGGTTTCGGGAGAGCAAGTCAAAACCTTAGTGGCTGCAGGGGCTGGAGCCGGATTAGCCAGTGCTTTCAATGCGCCTCTGGCCGGCATCTTATTTGTGAGCGAGGAGATGCGTCCTAATTTTGAAGACCGAATTAGTTCCTATCGGGCTGTAACACTTGCCTCAGTTATGGCAACCATTGTAGTTGGAATTTTTCTCGGTCAAGGTGCCGACATTAAGATTACTAAGTTTGAGGTCCCACCATTGGAATCACTTTTAGGCTTTGCAATTTTAGGCATCTGTTTGGGAATAATTGGTTATTTTTTCAATCTCTGTCTTTTCCGTACCCTTGACTGGTTTTCCAACCTACGGGGCTTGCCCTATGTTCTCACAGGGTTGTATGTTGGGGCCGCTATTGGTTTCCTAAGTTGGCTCTATCCTCCCATTACTGGAGGGGGTGATGAGACTATTTTTTGGGCTTTTAAGAATGAAGCATCAAGCTATGTCCTCTTGTCGCTGTTTTTGTTTCGTTTCGCATTAACGATGTTTAGCTATGGTTGCGGGGCCCCTGGCGGCATTTTTGCCCCCATGCTGGCCTTAGCGACGACTTTTAGTATGGGTGCCACTCAGCAAGTCCATGATTGGTTTGAGCTTCCCTTTTTACTTCCCGAACCAAATGCCTTTGCTGTGGCCGGAATGGGTGCTTTGGTGGCTGCTACTGTACGCGCCCCTTTGACGGCAATTGTACTCACCATTGAGATGACAGACAACTATTTGCTAATTCTGCCCCTATTAGTAACCTGTTTAACTTCTACCATTACAGCCCATGCCCTAGGGGGAGAACCAATTTACAGTGTGCTTCTGAAGCGAAACTTGAGCCGCGCTCAGATTAAGCCCCCAAATTAATCCTGGAAAGGTAATAAATCTTCACTCCGGGGTACTATACAAAGAGACTAATCTGGCAACAATAACCGTCAAATAAATTGCCCCTGCCATTGCTTCAAAGTTAGCCAAAACCATAACCCATTTTCCAATGGGAAAAATATCGCCATAACCAACAGTTGTTAAGGTGATTAAGCTGAAATACATTGCTAAATTCCAAGGCTTGAGTTCATATTCTCTTGGGACATTAATGTGAAATGCCTGGGGATCAATTTGCCAAATGGTAAAATAGATAAATGAACAGATAATTCCGATAAAAAGATAAGCAGTGATGGCTAAAATAATGGTTTGATTAGTTACTTTTGACCTGTGTGACAGTAGTTTAACTGTGGTGAGCCAACCGTATCCAAAAACGCCAATTTTAATCAGTCCAGTATAAACTAAGAAGAAAGTTTTCAAATTGGGAACCCAATTAAAATATAAAAACACATCAGAAATAAAAGCCGTTGAAATCAAGAAAAATATAATTTTAAGACTTCGGTGAGAATAAATATGATTGTGCTTATAAACCCCTCTTAAGCTAATTAACGACATGGTGAGGAGGAAAAGAATATTGACGCATAATAATTGCACCGTATTTTCGCCAACAATGGCAATTATAATACTGACCACAGTCAGGAGAAGAATCAAATAAGAGTCAGTCAATCTGTCCAGCATAAAATACCCTCGTCAAGTAGTTATTTATCAGTTTTATCAAGCAATAGTATTCTCATGAAAACACTAAAATTATTCAATTTTTAGGTTCCCTAATACTCATAGTTAACTTTATTTATGACCACTTGTCTAGAGGCATTGATCGGACTAATAAAATTCAATTGATTGGTTTAATAGCTTCATTTAGTTGCTCCTGTGTTAAGGACTTTATTAAATGGAGAGGAAGGGGATTTTGTCCCATTTTCTGTACAGCAGCATCCGTTAAATAAGGCTCAAATTCCTGTTGTTGATTCAAGTAAAGATTAAAGAAAGCGAGACTAAGACTTTTGAGATAATCATAAGCAAAATTTTGCCCTTCTCCCACTATAAAATCAGGTAATTTACTCGTTCCTTCTAAGAAAGATAAATGAGTCCCATTTTTAACTAAAACCAAATATTTATCGTCTTTATCAACATCAGCAAAAGGAGTAATTTGTTCTGGTAAAGAAGGGGCAAAAATATCCGCACTTCCAGCAATAAACATCATTGGAACAGATATTTTATTAATACCTTGATTGCCAAAAGCAGGATTTGTGACAGGGTTAATAGCAATGACTGCTTTGATTCTAGGATCTTGAAGATCGGCCACAGGAGGAGCATTTGTTATTCCTTTACATTGCCAAAGAAAAGCAGGATTTAAGTTAATTTGATTGGGCTTATTCAACTTAGCACATTCTTTGACTAAATACTCCCATTGAACATTAGCACCCCCCGTTGCTGTTGCTGTGTATCCCCCTAAAGATTGACCCATTATTCCCACATTTTTAAGGTCTAATTTACCTCTAAAATTAGGATCTGATTGCATTTTTTGTTCTAGGGTATCTAAAGCTAAAGTAACATCTTTGGGCTGCTCCATCCAAGCATTAGGAGTAGGAAATGTATCTAAACCTTCTAAGGCATCTTTCATTCTTTCGGCATCACTTTCAGGAAAGTTAATTCCCACAGTAGCAAAGCCATGAGACGCTAAATGTTCGGCAGCATAACGCAACCCTTGAAAATCAGAATTTAAGCCGGGTGTAATAACAATTGTGGGAGCAGGTTTAGACAAATTTTGAGGTAAATAAACAAAGATAGTTAAAGGATCTTTATTAGGACGAGGAATGGTTAATGTTTCTGATGTCCAAGTGGTTTTTCCGGCTTTAGATAAGTCAGATAAATCAAGGGAAGTAGGGGTTAAAGCTTCGATAGCAGCTTGGTTATCTAACCACTTAAAAATGCGATCTGTTGACTGATATAATTGATCTGCTTCCTGAATAGTATTACGAATGGTTTCTAAATTAACAGATAAAGTTGGACTATCATAATTTTTGATGACATCAATTATTTTAAAGCCATTAGGGTTGGCTGCGGACAAAATTATAGCACCTTCTAAAAAGGGTTGACTTTGATCTGCTGGACTATTAATTGCTCGACTCAGTTGTTTGATAACCTCTTTACCAAAATTGTTATTAAAAAACTCAAATGCTTCTACCTCATTTAAAGGGAAAGATTTATTGAGTAAAGCCCGGAATTTTGTCAATTCTTCAGGACTAAAATGTTTAGCGTAAAAGGCAAAGTCAGAGGTTATTGTTCCATCTTTAGCAAAAACCACTAAACTGTCCACAGAAACATCAAATTCTCCTAATGGGGCAATAGAAAATGTGATTTTTTCTGCTGCGACAATAGGAAAAGATGGCAAGAGTGAAAGTATTCCTAGTCCTAAAGTCAGTCCCAATTTTTGAGTGAAATTAATCATAATTTTAGCTTTTTGTCAATTCCTTATTTATTAGTAGATAAAACCTGTAGAGTGGGCATTACCCACCCTACAATTAATTTTTTAAAAAGGAATCGGATCTGAACCTTCGTTGCTAGAATCAGAATCAATCAATGTTGAACTGGTTTCTAGGCCTTCTTCTTCCTCAAAGTCGCTGGTATAAAAACTATCAGTCTTAGCCGAAGATTTTGAGGTATCAAACGGTATCACATTATCAACAGGAGCAGTGACTGAATGACTATCCAGAGGATGAATATGGGAAACCACTAATTCGGCGCGTTTTTCTTTAAATCCTTCCTTGCGTTCAAAGCTATTTATGGATAAACGGCCCTCAATAACGATGCGATCGCCTTCATGACAAGTCTCTTTCATTTGGGTGGCTAAACTTCCCCATCCCACGACTTTAAGGATGGCATTGGGATCTTCACTCCGTCTTCCCTCAAACTCTACCAACATTTGAGCCACTTCCGTTTGACTATCTTGGGTATAACGTAATTCAGGATTACGAATCACCTTGGCCATTAATACACAACTATTCATCAATTCAACTCCCAATATTTCTAAAAAATGAACTTTTAACAGAGCTTTCCTCACCCTCAATACCCATTTTTACATACTAACCATGTCCCCTTGTTCTTGTTCAATAAACTTTTGTACTTTTTGACGATAAGCTTTGAGACTGCGATCAACCCATTCCCGATCATCACTGTTGGCCACAATATGAACCAAGGGTTCTCCCGCATCAGGTAAAATCAAGACCCAGTTATCATTTTGGGGATTAACAATTTTCACCCCATCAATTAACTCTAATTGTTCGGGACTATGGGTTTCCACCAAATAGCGCATTAAAGCCCCTTTAACCTTCCAGGGACAGCGTAGGGAATAGGATTTATGACAAACACGGGGTAATTCGGCTTGAATTTGTACCAGCGATCGCCCTTGAGAGGTGAGCATTTCCAACAATTTAGCAATACTAAACATTGCATCAAATCCGGGGTGTAGCTGCGGGAAAATAAACCCTATATCCCCACTACCCCCTAGGGAGACATTAGGATTCATTTGGGCCGCTTCCATCAAGGCCGTAGGATTAGCTTTGGTGCGGATCACCTGGCCATCATGACGACGGGCAATTTGTTCCACCGCGCTAGATGCTTCTACGGGAACAACTACGGTACTTCTGGGATAGGCCGTAAAAATTGTATTAACCATCAATGCGGTTAACCATTCTCCCCTGATTGACAATCCTGATTCATCCACCAAAATAAACTGTTCCCCGTTGGCGGAAACTTGCACCCCTAAATTAGCTTTCACTGCTTCAACCACCTGGCCTAGTTGACGTAACAAGGATTCTCGTTCTTCAGTGGATATGGTTGTTTGTCGTAAACTGGCATTAAGCACAATGGCATCACAACCAAATTTAGTCAGAAGTTGCGGTAAAATTGCACCAGACACCCCATAAACATAGTCAATGACAATTTTTGACTCGCTATTGTGAATCGCCTCCACATCTAATTGGGTTTCAAAAGTTTGACGATAGGTTTCGATAATTTGGGCCGGATAGGACATATTACCAATATCAGGAATGCCCACCCGTCGTAAATCTTCCTTAAAATAGGCCCCTTCGATTTTCTTCTCTTGAGATTTGGAGATATTAATCCCTTGTTCATCCAAAAATTCAATCAAAATGTGATCAGGGCGATCGGGATGGGCCCTTAAATGTACCCCACCGGAAACCCCTAATTTGGGGGTCATAGTGCGGGCGATGGGAATAGCGGTGGCTTCAAGATTTTGAATATTGACCCCCACAGACATCAATCCGGCAATCAAAGAACGGCTGATCATGCGAGAAAATCCCCGTTGATCCCGTGAGACAACGACTTGTGACCCTGCTTTTAAGGTTGAACCATAGGCCGCCCCTAATTTAACCGCAAATTCTGGGGTAATATCAATATTGGCCAGGCCTGTGACCCCCCGTTGACCAAACAAATTGCGATGGGCCGTATTTCCCCAAATCAAATTGATGTTCAAAATTGCCCCCGATTCAATGCGTTTGCTAGGCCAGACGCGGACATTAGGGCTAATTTGGGCTTCTTCTCCAACGGTAGATAAGGGGCCGATTACTGCCCCTTCTAGGACTTGGGCCCTGCGATCTACCCTAGTGCCTCTAGAAATGACACAGGCCGCTAGATAACACTCATCCCCAATGGTTGCCCCATTCCAAATAATGGGACGCTTTAAATCGGCACCAGTTCCAATGGTGACATTATCCCCGATCACTGTTCCTTTTTCGATGATTACGCCCGGGCCAATACGACAGTTATCCCCAATGAGGATCGGTGGTTCAATTTTTGCACTGGGATCAATATAGGTGTTTTGTCCTAACCACAGACCAGGGGATTTTTCTTCGTAGGCAAAGTCTAATTTAACTTTACCGTCTAATCCGTCATATTGGGCTTCTCGGTAAGCATCTAAGTGGCCGACATCACACCAGTAACCCTCGGCAATATAGCCGTACATGGGTTCTCCTTTGGCCAGGAGTAGGGGAAATAAATCTTTGGAAAAGTCGCTTTCTTCGTTTTCAGGGAGATATTGCAGAACTTCGGGTTCGAGAATGTAGGTTCCGGTGTTGACGGTATCGGAGAAAATTTCACTGGTGGAGGGTTTTTCTAAAAAACGGCTGATCCTTTGGTCTTTATCTGTAATAACGACCCCAAAATCTACCGGGTTGGGGACACGGTTAAGAACGAGGGTTGCTTTCGATTTTTTTTGTTTATGGAAGGCGATCGCTGCTTGTAAATCAAAGTCTGTAATACTATCCCCACTGATCACCACAAAAGTATCATCAAGGAGTTCTTCGATATTTTTAACACAACCTGCGGTTCCTAGGGGTTGTTCATCTTCGACAGCATAGGTCATTTCTACCCCAAAATCCCGCCCATCTTGGAAGTAGTCCCGCATAACATCGGGAAGATAGTATAATGTGGCAATAATTTCCGTAATATTATGTCGTTTGAGTAAATTTATGATATGTTCTGCAATGGGCCGATTTAATATGGGAACCATTGGCTTAGGTAAATCGCAGGTTAATGGGCGTAACCGAGTTCCAGATCCTCCAGCCATTAGCACTGCACGCATAAATCCTCCTTAATGCCTTTTTGTAATTATTTATTATTGATCTTAATTAAAGCATTGAATTGGTGATTTTTTTGATTTTTCTAGCCCTCTCATGAATCAAGCAACTAACCTATCTGTTGTTTAACTGAGATCTTCACCATGATTTGAAAATCACAAAAACCCAATTTTAAAAGACTGAAATCAAGCATTAATTCGTTACTATTTGACAAAAAATCGAGTTTTGCAAGCTAGGTGCAAGCTCTCAGTTTGACCCAAGTACGAAAGGCTTTCATTGTCTTGATTTAGTAGAAAGAGAAAAAGCACGTCCTTATATTTTAGATAAAATTCATCAGGGCGTTGAATTATGACTGATTTATCGATGGAATAGAGGCGGGTTTGTGAGAGAATTTTCTGAGGCCAACTAATAGATTCAATTAACCCGCCCTTCCTATTAGCAAAATCATAATAATTTGTTCGGCAAAATCACAAGCTAACCATGTTTTTTCCATAGATGCTCTCACAGTATTGCTCAGATTATTGAGATTATTTAATACCTGCTCAAATTTTTTCTTCTGTTGAAATTTTTGGCAACATTAAAACATAGCGATAGCCCGATTCAGGAGACCCTTGAACAATGATTTTACCGCCATGACTCTCGGTTAAGTAACAACTCAATAATAAACCGAGTAACTCTTGAGAATTCTTAGTAGGAAGTTGGTTAGCTTGTTCTCCATAAATCATTTTTTCGAGAGATGAGGCACTTAAAACATGGTCTCCTAAAGCGGTTGTCATCCTATCATCTTGATGCAAAGCAGCCAAAGAATTATGGAGTTGAGTTAATTGATGCTGGTTAGATGAAGGATATAAATTAACTTGGGGTAAACCATCACCCAACCAGGGATGAGACACCCAAACCGCAATATTAAGGGTTTTGCTGCGACGGGAAACATGAATGCGAATTTCTCCACCCACTTCCGAAGATTCTAAGACACTAATCATCAAATAATATAAGGCTTGTCGTAGTATTTCTTTATCTAACAACCAAATCCGCTTTCCTGGTTCTACAGATAAACGCAGGGTTTGCCTTTTTTGATTAGCCACTTCGCAAAGACCATTAATCGCTTGCTGAGAGAGCATTTCAATATTAACGGGATTGAGATGTAGTTGGGACAGGTTATCATTTGTCATCCCTAATTTGAGAATTTCCTTGACCAACGAATTCATCTGTTGACCACTATTATGAATAATCTCTAGGTATTCTTTTTGTTTGGAACTGACGACACCAAATACACCCCCCTGCAACACACTAGACATTCCAATCACAGAGGTTAAAGGGGTTCGCAGTTCTTGTATTAACTCCTGTAATAATTTTAGTTTAATACTACTAATAGAGGCTGCGGCCATTGATGATGACAGGGCCTCCTCGTCGGGAACTACTTTGAGGTTTGGTTGCGCTAAGGTTAGCCATTCATCGTCTTTGGGGGACTCATTTTTGAGAAGATGATTCCGCTCAAATTCCCGTAAACACCAACGGGCCGTTAAGGTTAAAAATTCTAAGTCTCTGGGGGTAAACTGACGAGGAACTAAATCCATCACTGCTAAAGCCCCTATACATTCCCCTTCTGCCGTGATTAAGGGAGTTCCTAAAAATGCCCGAATTCCATAATGTTGCACTAGGGTACTACGAGCAAAAACCGGGTCTTTTAGGGTATCGTTGATCACTAATGGCTGTTCACTGTCAACAATATAGGTACTAAAGGCTTCTTGACGGGGAATGCGTCGAGATGAAGCTAACTGATTCATCAAGCCTAATCTTGATAATCCGACGGCTGACTTGAGCCAGAGGTCATCCTTAACCATTGTCCCTAAAATACAGATGGGGGCTTCTATGAAGCGAGCAGCAGTTTGGGTGGCTTCATCAAATATGGGAATGGTTTCAGTGTCTAACAATCCTAACTGTTTTAAGATGTTGACTCGCTGTTGTTCTCGCACTGCTGGACTCAAGCCATCCAAACGACAAAAAAGACGATTGGTTGCGCTGAGCATACTGACATTTACCCCTAAATTTACTGCTTGCACTTGCATCACAAAATCCCACTTAATCGAGGTTTAGAGAAACTACTGAAATATAATCTGAACGGGAGGCAAATCATAATTTACCCCTTGCTCAGAGCAGATTGAGAGCGTTATCTTGTCTTTTTCTCTGCTAGTTTTAAAGTTCCCCAAAATCTTCCTTAACAAACATATTGGTGAAAAATTTCCCCAAATAATCCATAAATTCGTAAAAATACGGCGGGTTATTTCAGGGAAATAGATGATTTGATTCGCTTAACAGCTAGATTTACTTAAGTAATTTGCGGAGTTCACACAATCTTTAATAAGAATTGCGGATAATACCTTATTTCCTCCTCTCCACCAGTAATATAGAGGCAATTCATGAATTGCCTCTACAGTGTTTTGTCTCTAAACTAATCTCAAATTTGGATAATGGGCCAAAATATCATCCGTGGTTAAGGTGTCGCCCTCTGCTTGGGGAGTCCACAGAATTTCCATGGCTAATAGACTATCGCCTCCCATACCCGCAATTTTTTGCAGTGCTAAGCGTAAATCTTCCGCTTCATTAATGGTCGGAAGTTCTAATTTTCCGGTAACTCCCACAATTAAAGACACTACAATATATTCACGGGACTCCGCTAACATAGATGATTCTTCTTTCCCTTCTAATAGGTTACTTGCTACACTCTGTCTGATTTGGTTATTGACGTTAGATAGGGTTTCTGCGGTGAATTTGCTCCTTTCTGTCAAGGCCATTTGATTAAATTTGCTTTCTGCTGCATTCATGGAAGCTGCTTGAGCTTCGCTTAACCCATAAACCCAGTATTCGGGATGACGCAACAAGGCAAGACTTGCTTCTTGAAGTACCATAGCGCGTCCCGCTGCGGTATCGGTGTCCGCTGTTTCGGCCATTTCATTCAGTTCTTTTTGAAGATAACGCCCACTGGCTAATAATCCAACTTGAACTTTAGCCACAGAAACTTGAAGATAGTTATCATCGTTCCCGTTTCCTTGTCCACTGAAGTTGCCTACAGTTTTAATTAAAAAGTTAGCCAGAGCGATGAAAATGAGAATGGTGAATAAACTGCCAAAACCGCCAAACCCAAAGAAGGGGATTAAGAAGGGAAAGCCAAACCCTCCCCCATAACCATAACCGCCACCACGATAACCCCCACCAGGAGAGCTATAGCTACGACTAGGACTTCTAAACGACCCCCCGCCTATTCTTCCCCCGCTACGGGCGGCTAAGGCACTGCTAATGTCCCCTAGAGACAAGATTAGGACTAGGCTAAGAATGAGTAAGGATTTCAAAAAAGGCTTGAGTTTGTTAAACATACAACAATAGAGATGATTTCATTGGCAATGGGTTACAATTCCCATGAACCCTATTTATAGTGTAACGAGATTCTTAGGGTTAAGGGCCAAGCTGCCTAAACTGCAATTGTTCCATATTTACCTAAAAATGTGAAAGATGACGATTCGTTTATTAGTTCTTGATATTGATGGAACCATTGCTGGCAAATCTAACACTGTCAGTCAATCGGTTAAAGATGCGATTAAACTGGCTCAAACTCAAGGAATTCAAGTGGCTTTGGCAACGGGGAGAATGTATTATTCTGCTCTACGGTTTCATGGGTTAATTGCCTCTGGATTACCGATTATTGCTTATAATGGGGCCTGGATTCAGTGTCCTTTGACGGGTATTCGTCATCATCATTTTCCCGTTTCTCCTGATATTGCTTTACAGTTATTGGACTATTTTGAACAACCTCATTGGCTGAAAAAATTAGAGGTTCATTGTTATATTGATGACCGTTTATATGTTCGAGAGTTTACGGCGAGAACGGAAGTTTATCAGAAACGCTCAGGCATTGAGCCAATTGTAGTAGAAGATTTACGCTCCATTGTTGCTTTAGAAACCACAAAGGTTTTAGCTATTGGGAAGTCTCAATTAATGGGTAAATTATTATCTGATTTACGACAGCGTTATTCCCGTGATCAGCTTTATGTCACTCAATCAACCCCAATTTATTTTGAAGCGACTCATCCCAACGCAAATAAGGGGTTTGGTGTGAAGTTTTTGGCTGAAGAATTATTACAATTAACATCCGATCAAGTGATGGCGATCGGTGATAATTTTAATGATTTGGAAATGTTACAATATGTGGGGCTAGGTGTTGCTATGGGTGATGCACCGAAAGAGGTGAAACAGGTTGCTAAATGGGTTGCTCCTGATGTTGAATCCGATGGCGTGGCTAAGGCTATTCATAAATTTTTATTAAGTTGAAAAAAATCTTAAATTTTTCGTTTCAATGATCCACAGGGTTGCGGTTTGTGGTATTATGTTTCATAATGGGGAGTGTTTGCTTCTATCAGCATATCTAAATATTCCCATTGTGAAGCATTAAACTTAATTATCTCACACTTTTTTTGATAATGCAACCCCTTTTCAAGAATTTTGTTCAGATAAATTGTTTTTGATTGTTTGGCAGAATTCAATGAAATTCTGGAATGTTTGTAAATGGTTAGACTCATTTTCTATTCTTTTCAATAACTGCTCGAAATAATATTTTTCTTGTGTTTCACCTGGGAATTTTTTTGAATAACTTAGATTTTTTGCGAATATAATAGTTAAGCCATTTAGGATACAGTTTTTTTTCGGTACTTCTTCCTTCAACAAGAAAGTAAATATTATTCATTAATCCTCTAAATCTTCAGGATAATCTTCAAGCACATTAATTAAGTCAATAAAAGCTTTTTGTCTAGATGAAGATATATGAAAATCTTCCGCAGTTTTAACATTGACTATCCCACCTTTACGAGTTACTATTTTCCAATATTCAGGACTTATATTATTAATAATATAAGGATGATGGCTAGTAATGATAAATTGTAAGTGTTTGTTCTCACAAATTAAATCAGTAACGCTATCAATACAGTTAATCCCTAAACTATTTTCAAATTCATCTATAAGTATCACACTATCATCAGGTGCTAGATACAATTCGCTAATATACATTAATGTCTTTAGCATTCCTAAAGAAATATACTGTTGTCTAATCCAAGTATCTACATTTTTTTCTTTGATCTTAACTAGAATTGCTTCTTTGAAAACATCAGCTAAAGAAAGGGGTAATTCATCTTGGTTAAAAGGTTCAATTTTAACATCTTCAATAGTATTAAATATTTCTCTAAAAACACTCTTTATCTTATTAAAGACTTGAGTATCATACCGATAAACTAAAGCTAATTTAATTAAGATCGGTAATTCACTATTTTTGATTTCTAGTAAAGAACAATTTTCATATCTTTTTAAAATCTGAGCAGGTAGCCTTAGTATATCATCAAAAACTGTAGTATTTTCAATTTTAAAAATTTTATCAAATGCTTGTTGAACTGGACTTATATCTTCTTCTTGATTAAGCAATTCAACAATACTCTTAAAAGGAGATAATTTTGGTGTTTTATTTCCTTTAAAAAATATTCCTTCTTTTTCAGTTCGCTCAATAAGATTTTGATTATTTTTATCTAAATATTCATATAAAATTTTAAATTCATCTTCTTCCTCGGAATCACTGGCGATAAGTTTATTTGATAATTTTGTTTCAAATTGACCTCGCCAATTATATACTATATTATCTTTATTAGAAAAAGTTATATCCCAGCACACTCCATTCAAAGATCCTCCATTTGCCACTCTTTTAAGTGTATTAATTGAACGAAGTATTTGAGTTTTTCCTGCTCCAGAAATACCCACAAGTAAATTTATATTAGGTAAAAATTCAACAGTGTTAAGTTTCCATTGATACTCTCGATCTTCATACTTTAGTCGTTCTATTTTCATGATACTTATGACTATAATTATTAATATATTAGAAATATTATACCATTAAATGTGATTATGGCACATTTCTTCAAGAATTGCCTATAATATATAGAATCTGCAAAACGTAGCGGAAAACCTTGCATTAGAGGGATGAGAATTACCGTTTATGATGTTCTTTCCTATCTGGCATAAAGAAACCTTAAAGATTATTCAATCTTTAGAAAAATGATTAAATATTGAAAATTTAAAAGAAAAATAAAATGAACTTTTACACAGTAATTCTCAGAAAAAGCGCAGGGTATTGGGTTTCATTCTGTCTCGAAAATGGATTAGTAGGGCAAGGAGAAACCTCAGAACAAGCTATTGATAAACTTAAAGAAGCGATAGAATCTTTTTTAGAAATTTATCACAGCGAAGACAATGTTTATTCCAGTCCAATTCATATTGATGAACTTCATGAATTTTTGACCATCGAAGATCCTGAATCTTCTGAAACCTACGAACTCAGAAAAGTTTATGCCTAAAAATATTCCTTCTCTCAAACCTAAAGCACTAATTAAAATTCTAGAAAAAGGAGGCTGTAAATTTTATCGAGAAGGAAAAGGAGATCATCGTTTATATCTTCGAGAAGTTGATCAAAAGCGTCGAATTTTTACCATAGATATAGGTGCAAAAGAAATGTCTCCTGCTTATGTTTTGCGTATTTTTAGACAATTTGGTTTTACAGATGAAGAAATTGAAAATTTGTTAAAATCATTGATTTATAAACACTCTCTAAGACTCAGGAAATTGACCCTCTCGGACTTCTTTGGCAAATTCCCCAACCGCCTCAGTAATAATCTCTCTTAAATTAACATAAGACTTAGCAAAAGGAGGTTTTTTAGGGGACAATCCTAATAAATCTGCGGTAACTAATACTTGACCATCACAGTCGGGCCCGGCCCCAATCCCAATGGTAGGAATAGGAATTTTTGCGGTAATTGCTCTTGACAATTGAGACGGAATATGCTCCAATACTAAAGCAAAGGCTCCCGCTTCAGATAATGCGATCGCCTCTGAAAGAATGCGCTCGGCTTCTGCTTCAGTTTTGCCCTGTTGACGATAGCCCAAACGATGGACAGATTGAGGGGTTAAACCCACATGGGCCATGACAGGAATACCAATATCAGTTAATCGGGCCACGGTTTCCACGGCGGCAGGGTGTCCCCCTTCTAATTTAACCGCTTGTACCCCTGTTTCTTTCAAAACCCTTCCTGCGGCATGAATGGCTTGACTGACGCTTTCCTGATAGCTTAAAAAGGGTAAATCGCAGACAACTAAAGCCCGTTTGACCCCACGACGCACAGCCGCAGCATGGTGTAACATTTCATCAAGAGTAACGGGTAAAGTTGTGTCATGGCCGAGGGCAACCATGGCCAAAGAATCCCCTACTAAAATAATATCAACCCCTGCCATATCTAACAGTTGAGCAAAGGCATAATCCCAGGCCGTTAAAACTACCAGGGGACGGCTTTGCTGTTTCCATTCAATCAGTTGTTGCGTTGTAAGTGGCATGGAATTAAGTACCGTGACAACAATATTTTAACAGAAGGTTAGGGGTCAACGGCCGTTGACCCCTACATTTATTCTTTAACGGCTTCGAGAATTCGAGAATAATAAAAATTGGTGCTTGTCATACCTTCACGTTTAATTTTAAAGCCATTACTTTCTAAGATTGCAATGATATCTTTTTCTTTGTGTTGATAGGCGCGAGTGGTTTTACTAGGGCCAGGAAAAAATTCACCAATCTTTTTAAGAAGGGTTAAACAAAGGGTTTTGGGTGCAAAACTTAGGATTAAACGAGATTCAGCTAAAGAGGCTAAATGAGTGATCATTTTAGCTGCATCTTCTTGAGGATAATGAATTAAAACATCTAAACAAATAACGGTGTGATATTTACCTGTTAACCCTTCTAAATCCTGCACCGAAAAAGTTACATTATCCACATTTTCTAAGGTGCTTTTTGCTCTTTCTGTGGCCTCTTGTACCATTTTTTCGGAAATATCACTAGCAAAAATTTTCGCCCCAGATTTTGCTAGAGGAATACTTAAACTTCCTACCCCACATCCAGCATCACAAATCGATAAATCTGCCAAGTTTCCATCAGTTTCTAACCAGTCTATTACTGTATCAATGGTTTGTTGATGTCCTAGGCGAATATTTTTTTGAACTTTGTTAACTTCCCCATCTCCATAAATTCTGCGCCAACGGTCGAATCCTGTGGCGTTAAAGTAGTCTTTGACAATGGTTTTGTCGTCGGTGGTGGTATTCATAGATGTAAAAGTAGTTGAGATAATTTAGGACAACTTTCTATTGTATCGTTCCTTCGTCCTCACCTAAGTAATGGCACAAATTCGCGCCAAACTTTGTTATGTTAGATCAAAAAAGACATTAAGAAATGTAAGGATTTTCATGGCGGATCAACTGATACGAGCAATGGCAGCAGATGGCGGTATTCGGGCAGTCGGTATCATTTCTACCCGACTCACAGAAGACGCAAGACAACGACACAAGCTTTCCTATGTGGCGACGGCTGCTTTGGGACGGGCGATGACTGCGGGCCTCTTATTAGCGTCTAATATGAAACGAGAAGGCTCCCGTGTCAACCTCAGAATCAAAGGTAATGGCCCCTTGGGGGGTTTATTAGTTGATGCGGGGTTAGATGGGACGGTAAGGGGTTATGTAGCTCATCCTGATGTGGAATTACCTCCTAACCCTTTGGGTAAACTAGATGTGGGAGGGGCGATCGGCAACGAGGGTTTTCTTTATGTAGTGCGAGATATTGGTTATGGTTATCCCTATTCCAGTACAGTTGAATTAGTATCTGGGGAAGTGGGGGACGATGTGACTCATTATTTAGCGACTTCTGAGCAGACTCCTTCGGCCTTATTATTAGGGGTATTTGTGGGGTCAGAAGGGGTGACAGCAGCCGGGGGTTTACTATTACAAATTATGCCTAAAGCGGCTAGAGATGAAGAATTAGTTACTATCTTGGAGTCCCGTGTGGGAAAACTTTCAGGGTTTACACCACTGTTAAGAGCAGGGAAAACTTTACCGGATATTTTTGAGGAATTATTGGGGGATTTAGGGTTAGTTATTTTCCCAGAAGTTCAGATGTTGCGCTTTGATTGTCGTTGTTCTTTTAGTCGGGTTTTAGGGGCTTTAAAATTACTGGGAGAAGTGGAATTACAGGATATGATTGAAAAGGATGATGGGGCCGAGGCAACTTGTGAATTCTGTGGGGAAATTTATCAGGCTAATAGTCATCATTTAGCCCAATTAATTGAGGATTTACAGACGGAATCTGTTTGATTAATTAGGTTTTGCTGAACCTAGAATGTTAAACTATTGGCAATTATACACTTGAACCCTAAAGGGTTAAGCTATATAGACAAAGCCCGTCTGCACGGGCTTATAATTAGGCTGTTTACACAGCCTTTGTTCTTTCTTGTAGAATCAGCCTTGAGGCTGTATTGCAGTGTTAATTTTAGACTTACCAACTAACTTTTCCTTCTAGTTTTTTACTCTTGTTTTCACCAATTCCTTTGACTCTTTTTAAGTCTTCTAGAGAAGTAAATTTTTGAGTTTGACGGGCTTCAATAATTCTAATTGCTAATTGTTTTCCAACCCCTGGTAAGGTTTCTAATTCTGCTTGTGTGGCTGTGTTTAAATTGATAATTTTTGTTTCATTATCTTGTTTTTCTGTTTCTAATAGATTAGGGCAGTTTTGATCATCTTTTTTGATTTTATTATTGATGAATTCAGGAATTCCCAAGGTGGAATTATTATATAATCTTTCAAATTCTTGTAAATAATGAGCCGTGATGGTGGAGTTTTTAATTATTATTAATGTCTCATCATTTTGAAAGTTAGCTGAAGCTGACCAATTATGAGAACCTGTAATTATCAGATTATTATCAATAATACCAAATTTATGATGGAGTTTATCGCCTTTCGGAAGGTTAGAAATGCCAACGGTATTAATGTTTTGTGTCCAAGGTTTATTATCTTTTTCATATTGACAGTTATTACTGACAGCAACCCCTAACATATCTAACCCTTCGCTGTAACTCCGAAAGGCAAATTCTGGATCAATTAATGCTTTAATTTCTACAGCTTGATTATGTTTGTTTTCGAGAATATTAGCAAGTTGTTGTTCACTAAATACAAATAGGGCTAAATTAACTGAGTTTTGTGCCTTATTTAAGGTTTCGCCAATTAATCCATTGGTTGTAATTTCCCAATTGTCTTTTGATGAATTTGGGGAAAATTTAACCGTAACTTGTGATGTGCCAATGGTTAATTTTTTGGGTGATCGTGGGGGTTTATTGATGCCAAACTTACTATCTTTTTTTTCTCCCATTCCATCGCCCCACATCAGATTAAATTCTTCGGTAAAAATTTGAGCTAATTCTGAGGATTGAATCTTAAGTAAATTGTTAGCATTGCCTCTGGTTTCTGGGGCATCAAAATCACCATGAACCCCGCTTAAGGTAAAATTAGCAGAACTTACCATCACTATTTTTCCATCAATAATCATAAATTTATGGTGCATTAAACCAGTTCCTTTTGAACCATCTTCTGTATCATCAATAATTGGTATATTGCCTTGATTTAAAATAGTTAAGGCATCCCGTTTATTCAGTTCTTCATCAGTAATTATTTTGTTGTTATCAAGGTCAATAAATTCAAAATATTGGTCATATCTTTGTTTCTCCCTTGCTTCCATTTGAGCAACTATTTCTGGAGTAAACTGACTAATAGACTGGTTATAGCTATTTTCTAAAATAACACGAACTTTAACCCCTTTTTTAGCTTGTTTAACTAGGGCTTTTGCTAGGTTTGGCAACCGAAATTCTTGAACGGCCATATCAACGGTTGACTGGGCAGAATTCAGAGTATTAATGAGAATATCTTCTAAATTATCACCAGGACGGTTAATTTGACGATAGGGATCGGTATAATCAGCCCCTTTAGCTTGATTTTGGTTAAAATAAACTTGAATTAAGGAATCTTGGGGTAAAGGTTGAGGTCGCTCAATTTTAAGGGAAGGATTACACGCAATTAATCCCCAGAATCCCAAGATAAATGATAAGATAAATAGGACTGTTTTTTGATAAAATCGTTTCATTATCCCTTTCTTCCTGAGTAAATTAACTCATCTCATGAACTAAAAAAAGTAATAAATGCTAATCCCTTTACCTATTGTATCAATCATTGTGAGATAATGAGATTACTTAAGACTAAAAATAATTCTTAAGTTTCTAAGCCCAACTAATTGAAGATAAGGGCGGGTTAATTTGACTTATTTTGTAGAAATCATAGATTTTAACAAAAACCGCCCCCACCAACAAAACCCAGGTTTATCAATTTTCAATTGTCAGAAAAATCGACTCAATAAGTAATTATGGATTTACTGCGATCGCTTCCCATTGGACTGTATCTCGAAAAACCCCTAACTTGGTTACATAAACTCGATCCTAGGGTCAAATTAATTTGGTTAATGTCCTTTTTACTTGCCCCTATTTTATGCAATTCTGAGTGGCGATTAGTATTAGTAGGATTATTGATAATATTAACCTTAATGGCGCGAATTCCCTTAAGAGTTTGGCGACAACAAATGGGCTGGTTAATCATGTTATCTATCCTAGTTTTTCTGATTACAGCTTTAACCCCTGATGGCTTAGCTGTTACGTCTCAACCCAGACTTTTAGAGAGTGATTTATCTCTGCCTCAACCCACCTCATATAGTTATGTTTTATTAGATAAAAAACCCTTATTTATTACCCGCCATTCCCTCGATTTAGGCATTAGAATTAGCACCTTAATTTTTCTTCTAATTTATAGCACAAATCTTTATTTATTAACCACAGCACCGGAAGAAATTACCGCCGGATTAGAAGATTTACTCGAACCTTTGCGCCGTTTTAAAATTCCCATTACAGAAATTACATTAACCTTAACCCTTTCCTTGCGATTTATTCCCCTAGTCTTAGAAGAAGTGCAAAATCTCATTAGATCGATTCGTACTAGGGCAATTAATTGGCAAAAATTAGGCATAAAACGCAGTTTACAAGTTTGGTTAGTCGTCGTTGAAAAACTCTTAGAAAACTTATTAATGAGGGCCGAAGAAATTGCGATCGCCATGGAAGTTCGGGGGTTTACAAGTCCCAATGAACATCGAGTACAATGGCATCAATTAAGCTTAATTCAAGGAGATTGGATCGCATTAGGAATGTTAATTCCTTTTTGGTATGCGCGGTTTATTTTGGGATAAATGATTTATGAAGTTGTGTATTTTCCCCGAAATTAAGCAATCAAACTCGATGATCAGGGGCAAGAGTACAAGGATAATTAGGATCGCCTGTTTCAATTTGTAAGGTAGGATGTTCAATGCCGAACAAATCATGTAATTGATGACAAGTTTCGGTTAAAAAACCATCCCCAGGAACGCCATTAGGCATCACTAAATGAACCGTTAATGCTGTTTCACGGGTACTCATGGCCCAGATGTGAAGATCATGAATTTGAGTCACTCCAGGAAGTTCCATTAAATAAGTACGGACAGCTAGGGGTTCAATGGCCACAGGAACAGCATCTAAGGCTAAATTGACAGAATCTTTTAATAATTGCCAAGTTCCGATGACAATAACGGCAACAATAATCAAACTTACAACAGGATCAAACCATAGCCAACCCGTCAATAAGATCGCTAAACCCGTCAAAATAACTCCAAAGGAAACTACCGCATCTGCGGCCATGTGTAAAAATGCCCCACGAATGTTTAAATCTTGATGACGGCCTGACATAAATAACAAAGCGGTGATCGTGTTGATAACAACCCCAACCAAAGCGACAATCATGATAGTGATACCAGGAATTGGACTAGGATTAAATATTCGTTGCATGGCTTCCCAGGCAATACCTCCCATGACTAAAAGTAAGACTAAGGCGTTGAATAAGGCTGCTAAAATTGAAGAACGACGTAGGCCATAGGTATAGCGTTGGGTGGGGGGACGTTGGGACAAAAAGTTACCAATCCAAGCTAAAAGCAACCCGAATACGTCACTTAAATTATGACCAGCATCGGCCAATAGGGAAAGGGAATTAGTCCAAAACCCAAAGAAAAACTCGATCGCAACAAAACCGACATTTAAAAGGGTTCCGATGATAAATGCGCGAGTGTAGTTAGAAATGGGATGATGATGATGGTGGTGATCGTGATGATGGTCATGGGTGTGAGAATCAGGCATAATTATGATCTGGTTTGTGAAGTTCGTAGTGAGGGCTTTAGCCCTGAAAATAAGCCCTAAAGGACTTAATATTAACCTAAATACGAACGAAGACTACTTAATATCTTATGGATAAACCATCTTTAAAGGACAATTAATTTTTAGCTTAACATGAAGCAAATATTACCTTGGTACTGGCGATCGCTTCCTCTCAAACAGTTGACGGGTTCAGCCGTTTTTGAAAGGTTATTTGCTTCAACTGCAACGGTTGCGACTCTCTTAGAAAGTCCTTATCCAACTCCTACTGATTATCCTTTTCTTTCACGTTATTCTATTTGTGCCGGAGAACCCCGAATTATTCAAGGTAAACCGCAATTATGGACTCCTAAAGTTGGGGAAATTTTGCCTTTTTTACAGCAATTATTATCCCAGGATCATCTAAAAGGTCAACAACCGGATCATCTTCCCTTTATTGGGGGTTGGTTGGGATGGTTAGGTTATGATTTAGCTTGGGAAATTGAAAAATTACCTCAATATAATCAGGATAATCTTTCCTTTCCTGTTGCTTATTGGTATGAACCTGAATCTTTTGCTATTTTAGATCATTTAGAACAAACTTTGTGGTTAGCGAGTACCACCTTAAAGGAATTAGATAACTTACAATCTAAATTAGAAACAAAAACTTATTCACCCCCTCACCCCTTCACCTCCTCACCTCATAACCTGTCTTTTTATACCAGCAAACAAGAGTATGAAAATGCTGTCCGTCAGGCAAAAAAATATATTCAAGCGGGGGATATTTTTCAAGCTAATTTATCCTTAAGATTTCAGACTACAACTCAATTAGATAGTTGGACATTGTACCGAACGTTACAGAAAATTAATCCTTCTCCCTTTGCTAGTTATTGGCGATCACCTTGGGGAGATATTATTAGTTGTTCTCCTGAAAGATTAGTGAGTTTATCTAATAATATTGCTCAAACTCGTCCTATTGCTGGAACTCGTCCCCGTGGCCGTAATTTTCAACAAGAAACAGCGATGTTACAGGAACTTTCTTCTGATATTAAAGAAAGGGCAGAACATATTATGTTAGTTGATTTAGAGCGTAATGATTTAGGTAGAGTTTGTCAATGGGGAACGGTAGAAGTTGATGAATTGTTAACCATAGAAAGATATAGTCATGTCATACATTTGGTGAGTAATGTTAAAGGAAAATTGCGTCAAGATAAAACATCAATTGATCTGATTAAAGCCTTATTTCCTGGGGGAACTATTACCGGATGTCCTAAAGTGAGATGTCTGGAAATTATTGAAGAATTAGAACCTGTTAGACGGAGTTTATTTTATGGATCATGTGGTTATTTAGATCAGAGGGGAAATCTTGACTTAAATATATTAATTCGTACTTTATTATATACGCCTTTATCAGCTAATTTATCCAGTGTTTGGGGACAAGTTGGGGCAGGTATTGTGGCTGATAGTTATCCAGAAAAAGAGTGGTTTGAGTCGCTACAAAAAGCCAAAGCACAATTAACAGCTTTAAACTGTAATTTAGAATGATTTCATGTATAATTAAAACTGTAAAGGATAACTAAGCTTTTGAAATTTATTGAGTTATTTGCTGGTATTGGTGGATTTAGACTTGCTTTTGAGCCAGTGGGATATCAATGTGTTTATTCTTGTGAAATTAATGAAGCTTGTCAAAAAGTTTATTATCATAATTTTGGGGAATTGCCTGATAATGATATTACAAAAATTATTTCTAGTAATCTCCCAGATTTTGATGTTTTAACAGCAGGATTTCCTTGTCAACCTTTTAGTATATCTGGCAAAAAAGAAGGATTTAAAGACACTAGAGGAACTTTGTTTTTTTATATTTGTGAAATCATAGAAGTCAAAAAACCATCTGTAATTATCCTGGAAAATGTCAAGCATTTAATTCATCATCAAGAGGGAAAAACCTTAGAAACAATTATTTATGCTTTAGAAGATTTAGGTTATTTAGTGGATTATAAACTTTTGAATGCTAAAGATTTTGGACTTCCCCAACATAGAGAAAGAATTATTATTGTTGGTACTCGTCACAAAAAATTTAATTTTAACCTTCTCAAATCTCAAAAACCTGTTCCTAAGCTTAGAGATTTCTTATGTAAAACTGGCGAGTTTGAATATTTGAAACCTCAAGAATATACATTAATAGAAAATCCTAAAGAACAGTTATCAGGTTTGATTTTTGTAGGATATCGTAATAAAAATATTTGGAAAACAGGAATTAGACCAAATACCGAACATCTTTCTAGAGTCCATCGTCAACCTAATAGAATTTATTCAATTGATGGTGTTCATCCAACCATTCCCTCTCAGGAAACATCAGGTATATTTTTTATCTATATTCCTGAAGAAAATGCAGTCCGTAAACTGACCATTCAAGAATGTTACAGAATTATGGGATTTCCTCATAATTTTATCATTCATCAAAGTCTTTCAGAGGCTTATAAGCAAATCGGAAATTCTATTTGTATTCCCTTGTTTAAAGAATTAGCAATTCAAGTAAAAGAACAGATATTTGTTTATTATTAATCTGCGATCGCAGGTTCTAATCCCATAATCCAACATCTCCCATAAGTCGGACTATCAAATTGAAACATACAATTAAATCCTGCTTTTTGATAAGCTTTAATGGCAAAATGATTATTAACTGAGGTACTCATTATAATTACGGGAATAGTGAGATCTTTTAATAACTTATCGACTAAAATTTTTAACACAATTGGCCCAATTCCACACCCAAGATAATCAACTTCTCCGATAAAAATATCAATATCTACCGATCCATCAGGAATAGTTTTAATTCCTACTAAATTTAATTCTTCTTGATTCACTTTTTGCCAGCGAATATAACCAACAGAAACATCATCAGCGACAATAATTGCATGATTATCACTAGAAAGGTTTAACGCCTGTTGAAGATTATTTTCAGGATGAATCCACCATTGATAAACATGGGTACGATATAACCATTTTTCTAGAATTTCTCGATGCTTTTCTGGTAAAAAAGGAGTAAGATTAATAGTCTTAATTTGTTTGGACATACATAATACGATCAATCAACTGTGTTTCGATGTTGTCCGACTTGATAAAGTAGCAGTAAAGCGACAATAACGCCTACTAATCCAGCAGCAATCACATTGAGCATCGCTTGAATAGCAATCATATTTGATGGGGTAATTAATGCCCCTGGGGCTGCTAAAGTTGTGCCAATTTGATTAGGGGCAATCACTGTTGCACCTTGGGGCAAGGTTAACAATTTAAAGGTTAATTCACCAACCCGCAAGAGAGCAATTAGCACAGCGAAAACCATGATCCCAATATTAGCAAATAATCCTAACTGGAGATCTCGGATAATCTGAGATTTAGAGGGTCTTGTTTCTGAATTTTTGAGTTTTTTGGCGAGTTGAGTGTAACGAAAACACCAATAAATACTGAAAATAAGAATAATTAAACAGGCGATCGCCAGCCATAAACCCAAGGAAAATCCGCCCGTCTGTTTTTGTCCCGATTGGGATAAAACATAAGTAACCACAACGAGAAGGGGAATAAATCCTAGTAACACTTGTAAGATTAAACCAATTCGCCCCAACCAGAGAAGGGAACGGCCAATCTGTTGGGGAGTTGGACTACTTGTTTCAGACTTCAAGAAATTAAACATCGTGACTATTCATGCCTATATCAAACTTATTATATAAAACAATTAGACATTATCAGCTTAAATCCTTAAGGATTAAGCTATAAAGACAAAACCCGCCTACGCGGGTTAAATTTAGCTGCCGAAGGGCGGCTTTGTTTGTATAGTATCAGGCTTTAGTCTGTCATTAGGTATTGATTGAGCTAGTATTTTAACCTTTAAGGATTATTTGAACAATAGAGTCGCTCCGCCAAAGTTGCATCAACAATAAATGGGTTTTCATTGCCTTGAAATTCAGCAATTTTTTGACTTCTTTCAAGCTCTATTGTATCCACAGGATCAAGTTTATGCCATTGACATAAATCCTCTTGTTGTTCTCGAAAAAACTCAGGTGATTCTTGATTAGCTTGCTCACGATAAATGGTGTAAAAATAGAAAACAGCGCGAGCAATATCTCCTTTTTTTGCTTCCCTGGGTTCAAAGTTTTGTGAATTAGATTCACTGTACTCATCAATATCATTCCTTGGGATAAATTCTAGTCTTTCAGTGTTACGATACCAGTCGTTAGTTCTGGGATCAGGAATTTCTGCAAAGGCTTTATTTCCTCTGGCACTATTAACATTATCTCTGGCCGGAAGTAGATGATGTAAATCACTTCTTCCAGGTTCTTCTCTTGCTCCTCTTGACTGTGGCCAAATATGTTCTGCATTAATATTCTTAGAAAACGCATCAGAACTAGGATCTTTAGTAGGATCAAGAGTAATTTGATAATTGGTATAAACCCCAGTAACTACCCCATTATCATTGTCAATTTGACCATACATAATATCTCTGGCCCGATCATAACCAAGGGTTTTATCTGGGGTATAATCTTCAATGACTTGATTTAATAAAGTCTCTCCTGTTAGCTCAGGAAATATCATATTAGTTTGGGCAAAGCTATTCCTTTGAGGATAGTAAAATAAGCAGAGAACGGTGATTAAAAATACGATAATCTTGTTCATGGTTGTTGAGAAACCCCTTTAATTCTTTTCTTACTATCAACGACATTAGGGGAATTTCCTGATTTTTTTTGTAAAACTTTATATAATTTTACATGGATTAATTTAAAGGGTTTTAAATTAAGTTTTCTCTCAAATTGGGTTAAGTATTGATTAAGGATATTTTAAATTATATAATCAGTAAAATAAGGTGGGCAATGCCCACCTACGGTCTTATTTTGAGGAAAATAAAAGGGAACCCAAAATTAATACACCAAACCCCAAACGATACCAAACAAAAATCCAAGTATCCCGTTTTTGTAAATAACGAATTAACCAAGCGATCGCCAAATAAGAAAACACTGCCGAAGAAATTACCCCAACAATTACAGGAAAAATAATATCGCTAGAAAGTCCCATATCAGCAACATCTTTTAATTCTACAATACCCGCTAAAGTAATAGCTGGAATGCCCAATAAAAAAGAAAATCTCGCCGCAGTTGCTCGTTCTAAATTAATAAATAATCCCGATGTAATAGTTGAACCAGAACGAGATACCCCAGGAATTAAAGCTAAAGATTGAGCAAACCCCATCACCACTCCATCTCGCCAACCTAACTGATTAAAATTACGTTTATGAGTTCCTAATTTTTCCGATAATGCTAATAATAATGCCATCACAATAGACGCGATTGCAATCACATTAAGACTTCGCATGGGTGAATTATCTAAATCAGGAATTAACACTTTCATTAATAGTCCAAAAAACAGAATAGGTAAAGTTCCTAAAGCAATTCCTAACCCTAGCCGAAAGTCATGGGATTTATAATCAGATTGACGAATGGCTTTGATCATTCCTCTAATAATTTGACTTAAATCTGACCAAAAATACCACAAAACAGCAGCAATACTTCCCAATTGAATAACAGCAGTAAAAGCCACCCCTGGATCACCCCATCCTAAAGCTACCGGAACCACCTTTAAATGGGCTGTACTGCTAATAGGTAAGAATTCCGTTAACCCCTGTACCATCCCTAAAATAATCGCTTGAAACCAGTTAAATTTAGCAATGGTATGATCGGAAGTGGTTGGGGTTGCTGCTTGAGCAAACATTAAGGGGGACAAAGCAAAAATTAACCCGCTACTGAAAGCAAACAGACTAATTAAGCTTAGTTTTGGGTGTTTAAGTTGACTCATAGAGGTTGGAATATTTGGGTTAAAGTTTTCAGAATTTTATCCTAAAATTGGCCCTTTGACTGTAACTTGTGCTAAAAATGCTTAATTGACTCGGTTAAAACAGTCCAAAATCTTCGGAAAATCCACCAGTTTTCCTAAGACTGTTTCTGAGATATTTTACATAATAGCCTTGATTCTTGGCTAGGAAATAATTAAAAGTATTGTGAGGGATTTTATGCTACAATTCTTACCAATACTGATAACTGTTAACAACCGACTATTTGCATTCATCGTCATGAGTAATATTCAAGTTAGTGTGAGAATTCCGCCCCATTTGTATGAAAAATTATTAGCTCATACTAACAGCCTTGGTCTTTCTAAGTCTAAGGTGATAGCCCTTGCTTTATCGAACTATTTAGAGACGGATGAGCCTAAACCCTCATCCCTCGAAGATAGGATGATTCAACTGGAACAACGTCTTAACAGTCTAGAGTTTACCTCTCCAGAAACAGAACCCATTAAAAAAGTTGATGGGATCTCACCGCAACCCTTACCCTCATTTAAGATACCTCCCCTCCAACTATTAACCGTAGAAGTCCCAACAGTTAATGAAACAGGAGAAATTATTGAACAGGTTTCCCATCAAGTTAAATCCTTTAAAGAAGAATTAGGTGATGGGGTTACATTAGATATGATCTATATTCCTGGGGGAACCTTTTTGATGGGATCACCAGAAACAGAAAAAGGTTCTCAAGTCTGTGAACAACCTCAACATTCTGTTACCGTTGAAGGGTTCTTTTTGGGACAATTTCCTATTACCCAGGCTCAATGGCAAGTGGTGGCCCATTATCCTAAAGTTAAACGAGATCTTAACCTCGATCCCGCTTTTTTTAAAGGATGCGATCGCCCCGTAGAACGAATTTCTTGGGAAGATGCAATGGAATTCTGCGATCGCCTTTCTCAACATAGTCAACGCCCCTATCAACTGCCGAGTGAGGCAGAATGGGAATATGCTTGTCGTGGAGGCACAACCACAGCCTTTAGTTTTGGGGCCACCTTAACGGGAGATCTTGCTAATTATATGGCGAAGCGTCTTTATGGGGGGGAAGGGTTTGGGGTTTATCGTCAAGAAACAACAGAGGTTGGCACGTTTTATCCCAATGCCTTTGGATTATATGATCTTCATGGTAATGTCTGGGAATGGTGCGCTGATGCTTGGCACTCTAATTATGAAAATGCACCCAGAGCAGGGAAATCTTGGTTATCGTCTCAGACGGATACTCGTCGCGTGTTAAGAGGGGGTTCGTGGGATGAAGATGCTCATCGTTGTCGTTGTGCTTCCCGTTATGCTTATCATCCTCAAGCCGTTAGGGTTAATCAATTTGGGTTTCGGGTTATCTGTAATTTCTTAAAAATATAGGAAAGGGAACAAAAAACAGTGAAATTAATGATTTTGGAGACATTTACTAGAACTGAAAATAAAAGGTTTTTTCAGCAATATTTCTCTAGGGTTATTAATGCTGTGATCTGTATCGATTCTATTTACCTGAGATCTTGAACCTAGCTTGAAAAACCCGATTTTTTAGCAAATAGTAACGAAGTTATGCTTGATTTACTGTCTTTTAAAATCGGAGTTGTGTGATTTTTAAATCATGGTACAAGATCTCAGTTTACGATACCAAACAGCATAAAGTGGTTTTTAAATGGGAAAATTTGTATTAATCATCAGAACTGAATACGTCTTTAATTTCACGAAAAAATCCCGTAATATCTCCCCAAGAAATTTTAAGCAAAGATAAAATTCCCACCGTAATTAATAGTAGTCCTAACCAGAAATTATCTTCATAAAGCACTAAACCAACAACCACAATAAAATAAGGGGAAACAATACTACTTATTTTTTCAACAATATTAACCACTTCAGGATTATTTAATTCCCGTTGAGGTTGAAAATTAACTTGGATTTTACTTAATTCAGTATCTTCTTGAGCCGCATCTTCTATTTCTGATTCTGAAGGAAATATAATATCAGGAATTTCTGTGTTTTCTGTGGGTTTGTCGTCTTTGGGTTGTCTACCAAACATATTTAATCTCTCCATTTTCAACGAATAAATTCTTTTCTATGGTAGCCAAAAATTGGGCAAAAATTCATTAAAAAATGTACGGAAATTTTGATTGAGGAGTCTCCCAATCTGAATAGGGGGTTCATCGGGTTCCACAGGAATAATTGTAGCAGGTTTTCCTCCCAGTTGTTCAATCACTAAATTCGCTGGATCTTTCTGAATACCTGACCCCTGAAAACTTTAAGGTAAACTTCACGCCAGTACCCTTTGAGTTTACCCCTAAAGACAAAACGATAAGCAGACAACTCTCCCTTGAGTTGCTTGAAGCTGTAAAAGCAGCTTCAGCACACAAGCGATAATTAAAGCGGGACGAAGTTTTCCTGATTTCAAGTCTGCTTGAGGAAAACGAATTAGAACAATATCATCTGGTTTCATGGTTGATAAATTTCTAAAGTCGGCGATCGCCTTAGCCATCTATCATCATTAACTTGAGTCATAAACTCATATCCTCCTGCTTTGACTTTTAATTTTCCTTCTTTATATCCTAAAAAGATGGGTGATTTATCTTTTGTTTGACTATTATAAAGGGCAAAATTTTCTGACCATTGATGTAAGTCTCCATTGCGAATAATCATCGGTAAAAGATTGAGTGTATTATAAATTAATTGTAATGTTTGTTTGTTACTTCCTTGATAAGTAACAATTCCTTGGTTTAGTTTTTGTAAATTAAGCTGACTATTTTTTTTGACATTATTTTTAAATTTTTCATAACTACCATGAGATTCTTTTTCCCCAACTTCTAAAGCAAACCCATAAACATTCTTATCTTTCATTGCTGCGGTCAAAAATATTTCTTCTAAATACTTTTCTTTAGTTCTTTTATGATCATTAATTACTTCTTGATAGTTTTGTAAGTTAATAGGATGAACTGCTAACCAAGTTTTCTCCAACTTAAAAAACCAAATATCATCTTCTATTTCTGCTTGAGCAGTTTTCGGTATTTGAAAATTAAAAGGTGCTTGAGAGGGAGGCCGTAACCAAATTAAAAGATTGCGATATTGTCCAATTTCATCTCCTGGTTTTTTACCCGCATTTACTATTTTCCCCCCTGTATTAACCACAAAATAATCAACCCCTCTTTGAGTATTATAAGCCATTAATTTAAACGGTGCAACATCCCCATCTGCAAAAGTTCCTGCTAAACTTCCCATCTGATAACTATTGCCAATAAATTGAGTTTCCCAGTAACCAGGTTCAAGATCATTGCCAGGTTTCCAGTTTTCATATAAAGGTTTGCTGCTGAGAATTTCTACTGGTTTATTAAAGTTTTTATGTGCTAAATTCATTACTGCTAATGGGGGACGATAGGTACTGGTAACGAAAAATAAAGTATCTTCTTCCGGGTGATTATTTGGTAAGGGAGTATCCCCAAAATATAACCAAAAAGTTCGCGCAGAAGATGAGGCCATGGCAACATTTCCTCCTCCATAATCTCGTTTTACAGGGCCACCCCAACCTCCCCGATAATATTTAATCGCGGCAGCAGTAGATAACCAATCTAATGCCTCTTTTGCTAATAGTTTAACTTCGGGATCTTTGGCGAAATCATAGAGGTTTAAATAGGGTGCAAAGGTATGTCCATGATATATTTCTGAGTCCCATTCTCCCATACCAATATTATACAAGGCCGAGACATATCTTTGGATTTTTTCTTTATAAATTAGGCGTGTTTTTTCATTCCCTGTTTCTTCGGCCATTAAGTATACAGATGTCTCTCTCATTGCTCTTAAATTGTCTGTATTTCGTCCATCTACCCACCTCCCTCTGCGACTAATATCCCAGTCTCTTCCCTCATTATTTCCTAACCCATAAACAGGGTGGGGACGAGTTAAAGGATCTTCTGATGTCCATTTTTTTGCTCCCTCAAACATCCGTTTTTTATAAGCAGGATCAAGATATTTTCCGTATAGAAAATATTTGCGAATTTGTCCTTTTAATGTAAAACAATAATAGTAATCAATGCCTTCTGTATGTTGATGTTTGTTTGCTTCGGGATCTTCTTTTTCTAAAAAGGCGATCGCTTTCTGTTCATTTCCTGCTAAAAAATCAAACATTGCACGGGGATAAGAACGTTTTTCATTCTCTCCATAACCACTCCCATAACTCTCCCAATTAGCATAAAAATTGATGATTGTCTTTGCTCTTTCTTGAAAGCTTTTTTCTAATTCTTTTGTCCATTGATTACGAAATTTTGGCTCTACTTGAGGCAAATTAAGGGAAGATATATGACTAGGATAATTAGTTTCTTGTGCTATTATTAAGGGATTACTAGCAAGACAACTGATTAAGAAACTGCCAAATAGTAATAATAGAATTAATTGATAGTATGTTTTTTTGTTTTTCATTTTAATCACTTATTTGTTGATGATTTCAAAGGAATAGTTTGAGCCTTCAGGTGCATTTTTGCCGCCTTTAATTACTTTAACTAAAATTGGATCAGTGTTGCGATCGCCATTACTCAAAAATTGTAAGGTTTCTCCTGATGTTTCTGTGGATAATAAGTTAGTTTGCTTGAGTTTATTTAATACTGTGTTTCTAGTAGCATCGGTCGATAAAGCATTAATTAATGCTTGGGTGGCATCATAACTGCTTGCTGTACGCCAACTTACCCTTCCTCCCCATCTTTTTGCTGCTGTATTTGTATAGGAATAAGTGTCTTTAGCAAACCAGGGAACAGCTAATACTAAACCCTCTACTGCATCACCGCCAAAAGTTAAAGTGGCAGGGTTATATAAGGCATCACCTCCTAATAGTTTCATGGGGGTAGATAACTGATGATTTGTCTTGGCAACTTGCAAAGAAAGATTAGTTATTTCTTGCTCTGTATTAGGTAATAAAACAAAGGCATCAAATTGATTTTGTAACACTTCTACTGTACTTTTAGCATTAAAATTCGTTAAACTTAGATCAAAAATACTAACCTTGCCTAACTGCTCAAAATACTTAACAAAAGCATCTTTAAGACTCTGACTATAATTGCTGGCTGAAGTATAAAAAATAGCGACTTTATTGATATTATTATCAATCGCATATCTGGCTAAAATTTCTCCTCCTTTAGCATCAGAAGGAACAGTTCTAAAAAATACATTACTAAATAAACTGGTGCTGGTACTGGTAGGAGAAATCATGGCAATTCCTGCTTTTTCATATTCCTTTAATGCGCTGGCACTAGCACTACTAGAATTATGGCCAATCACTCCTAAAATGGCAGTATTATTCGCTATTTTTTTGGCTACTTGTTGGGCAATATTTGGTTCATTACTATCATTAACTATCATGATTTCTAGTAATCGATTATTTGAGCTTTGTTGATTAAATTTTGTCTGTGCATCAGCCACACCCCGTAACATTTCTTCTGCATTAGTTGCTTTTGTATCTACAGGGACGACGGTAGCTAAAATAAACGGATTTCCTTTTTTTCTTGCTTTTGAATTGTTTAAATATATTTCTATTTCTGGATCTCTTGGATCAGATGTTTTTCCTTCCATAAACAATTGTTTAGCTTCCTCATAATTTCCTGCTTTAAATGCTGCTATTCCTTGCTCAACCTGGGGGTTTGGTTTATTAATAAATAAACGGCGATCGCCACTACTAAATCTATCTTCTAGGGAGATGGTAGGATTAATAGGTGGTGATGTGGTAGGGGATTGAGTTATCGTAGGGGTAGGAATAGGATTATTATTTGAGTTGTCACGGATAAAAATGTGTTTAAAAATAACTTCCCAGAGGACAATAATAATAGTAACTGTTCCTATGGTACTGAGAATGGCAAAGATGATTTTTAATGTTTTGTTCATAAATAATCTTAACTAACTGTAAATCTAGTTGATTTTTTAGATCCTAATGATAGCTTAATTATTAAATAAGTATCTGTAAATTATTATCTCAGTAAAACCTGTTCCCTACAAACAGTAGACAGACAATACTCTGTCCCGAAGCAGCAACATTCTCACTATCAGCTACGTCAAGATCCCAGACATTAACGCGCTTTCCTCGCGCTAAACTTTTAATGTTTTTAAGTTGTCACCGTAGGGACTATGAAACTCACACTCATTGACAAATTAGCCACTGTCACCACTTTTGCACTCATTAATATTATTCCTCATTTGCCCGTTCTGGCATCCCCCTTTGAGCAACAAGAAGTAAAGCAAGATGAATTTATTGCCATCACTAGACCTTATGGGGAAAATAAATACGATCTACTGATTGTGCGACAAATTCCAGGACAACGAGACTGTTGGAGTGAAAGTGGTTCTAACCCTGTTACCATCGAGCCATTACTCCTCAACTTTAACTTTACCGGAAGTTGTGAACGCAGTACCGATAGCAACGGCTATTCAATCCGAGTCGATGGGGAAGATTACGGATTAGACTATCTTTTAAGAATTGTAGAACGTAACGGAGAATTAGTCTTAGTCGGAACTCATCGCACCAACTTGAGTCAACCCGAAATAGTGATTGGGAGAACCCACGGCATAGCATCAGGATTTCTGAAAATAGATCTTGATCCTAGCTGGAGATTTACCAAACGCGCTTATGGTGGTCAAGTCTTAGGTCATGTCTACCTAACTGGAGATAATGCCGCGCTTCAATCTCAACCCCCTTCAATCGCTAATAATAACCCCTCATCGACCATTACGGAAACGGAAACTGAATCCACTCAACCCATTCAAGAATTAACCTTTACCGCAGAAAACGACCCCCCCACCTCATCTTTGTCAACCCAACCCCTTCCCCCTGCCGTCCCCTCCCGTAATACCTTACCGCCTCCACCCAAACCCCAAGCTTCCAGTGAACCCCCTCCCTTACCCGCTTTCTCCGATCTTCCTCCCCTCGCTCCTCCTCCTGTCAAAAGTACCAGTGGGGTTGTGCCACCACCCCCAGCCAACGCCACAAATTCAGGACGCAATAACCTGTCTGATGTGGTGGGTTCCCTCTCTCGTCCTACCCCAACCGGAACCCCAAAAACTGTCACATCTCAAGGGTATCGGGTCATTGTTGCGGCCAAGAATAGCAGCGAGCAGTCTCGCGTGCGATCGCTTTATCCTGATTCTTTTGCCACCTCTTACAAGGGACGTTCAATGTTACAAGTTGGCCTGTTTAGTAGTCGAGATAATGCAGAAAAAGCCTATCAAAGTTTAGAAAATGTGGGATTAAACCCGATTATTATCCCTTAATCTTCAGAAAATCTGATATTTTCACAACAAATCGCTTTCACTGCGTACCTTTTTCATGGTTTGGGGAAGTACCCCCACCAATAACCCAAAGGCCCGATCTGGTAGTTGACTGGCCGTATCCGCATCAAACCAATGTTCAAATTGGTTGAGAATGACTTGCGCCCGTTGTTGCGGGATGGCATTGTCACTAATTTGCTTGGCTAATTTAATCCACTGTCGCCGAATTAAGTAACTATTGATCCGTTCTTGGGAAGTTTTGGCCATGATTAAAGAGAGTTTACCCACAGGCAGCACATCAATAACATCCCCATCAAATTCCGCGCCGATCGCTGCTCCTGGCCCAGCAAATTCAGCATGATAGGGTTTATAAAGAATCAAGCCATTTTTGCGACGGGGGTTAATCACCAATAACTCTTGATTATGCAGACGAGATAAGATCTCGTTCACCTGTTGTTCTCCTTTCTGTTGCGCTTCAAGCTTGATCTCATGGTCTGACATCGGAGGTTTCCTCCTCATGAATGGTTAGGGTTTTTTGCAATAATAACCGTCGCGGACTTTGAAAGAGCCAATTTTGCCAACTGAGTTCCTTTTCTAGCAATTGATAACCACTGCTGAGATAAAGTTGTTTGGCGGCATCGTTATTGTCTAAAACATGGAGATTTAGGGTTTTATATCCCCATTCCCAGGCAATTTGTTCACATTTGAACAGTAAATGACGGGCCACTCCCTGTCGTCGATGACTCTGAAGTATGGCTAAATTACTGATGTAAGGGTAATGGCCATTGAATCCTGTTCTTACGGTTAACTCTATGGTACCAATGACCTTTTCTGGTTCTCCTGTTGCTGTTGGCATAATGTAAATAGCCACTAAACAGCAATAATGAGGAGCAGCAGTGCGTAAGCGCGATCGCAGATCTTCAGAGACGCTTAATTGTAATAAGGGTTGTAACACAGACAACCACCCTGAATGGGGATGAAAACTTTGGGTTAACACCTCAGCAAGTTTTTTCACATCCTGTAATTGGGCTTTTCTGATAGTGGTTTGACACCCCTTGGGGGCGGTTTCCCCTAACTGAGAAGCATTAGACAAAAAAGATGATAACCCACACAAATTCACAAACTCTCCCCAAGGAATTTTAAAATATGCGATTCTGTTTTTATTATCGCTCAGGCCCATTAGAATCATTACCCAGTCAAAATAATTAAATTATATCAAGGATTAAAGGCCATTGGGACGGATGGGGAGATAAGCTAAGACGCATTTTAAATGCGTCTTAGTAAGTCATTCGTAATAAGGGTTTTCCTTATGTTAATAAATTTTTAAAAATAGTTAATAATTTTGTTATGTTATAATCAATTATAAAAAAACAGATAAATATGAGGTGAGATTATGTTGAATTTTCTGGATTCTCTGTTGGGTCGTCATCCCGAAAAGATTAAAGCTAAGGTAGAAATATATACTTGGCAAACCTGTCCTTTTTGTATTCGCGCTAAATTTTTACTCTGGTGGAAAGGGGTTAATTTTACTGAATATAAAATAGATGGGGATGAAGTTGCTAGGGAAAAAATGGCACAACGAGCTAAGGGAAAACGTACCGTTCCGCAAATTTTTATTAATGATCAACATATTGGAGGATGTGATGATATTTATCGTCTTAATGACGAGGCAAAGTTAGATTCTCTTTTCTTTCAATCATCTATTTAGGAACTGCCATGTCGCTTCTGACGATATCAACAGAAGACAGGGTTTCAATCCAAACCGTCGCGCCAAAACATTTAGGGGCATCGGGACGATAAGTAATGCGACAGGGGCCATTAATCGCTATTTCATGACCATACATATTTTGTTGACAATGCTTAACCGCAATCACGGGATACAGATCTGTTCTGTCTTTATCTTGTTTGAGCAGATCACCATTTTGTCTAATTAGATCGCGGTTGACATGGATAATGCTCTTAGCTGGAACTCGTTTGGTTTTCCATCGGGGTTTAGGGCCGCGAGCGCGTTTCGCAATGACAGGCACCGCATTATATAAGGGAATAATCCAAATTTTCCCTGATTTATAGGCTCCTTGGACTCGTCCTTCCTTGAGTAGTACCCGCAGTCTGGTACCAGAAATTCCCAGGCATTCCGCTGCTTCAGTTGTCCCAACAAACATAATGATAGCTTCTAACTCTTTACTATTGCGATAATTTAATATTAAGGTAATTATAATCGTTAAACCGAATTTAAGCACCTTTCCCCAGCTATGTAGTATAAGGGGTTGACACAATAATATAAGTTTAATTATTAATCGAAAACTTTATACAGTACCGAAAATTTATGTCCGACTACTTAAAGGTAAAGCCTTTCCGACCTAAGGCTTTTTCCGCAATGATCTCTCTCTGGCCCATTCTAAAATTAACCGATGTTCAGCACGGGCGATCGCCTGATAAGTAACAGCTACTGCTTCGGGTTCCACAGAAATTGTTGTAATTCCCCACTGTACCAACTGTTCAATAATTTGGGGAGATTGGACAATCAGTTGACCACAAATCGAACAAGGAATATTAAGGGCTTTTGCTTGCTGAATTAAGGCTTTTAGGGCCCCTAATATAGCCGATGAACAAGGAAAAGAAGTCTCATTAAACAGGGGATGATCTCGCTCAATGCCTAACAATAAAGGTACTAAATCATTAGTACCAATAGCCACCCCTTGCACCCCAGCTTGTACATAATCAGATAGTTGAAAAATGACCCCAGGAACTTCTGCCATAATCCACAGTTGAAAAGAATCTGAAGGAATTAAGTTAAATTCTTCAACAAGATGACGACAAAAACGAAATTCTTCAACGGTTCGCACAAAAGGCAAAATCAAATTAAGATTAGGAAATACTTGCTGATAAACTTCAGCTAAAGCCTGTAATTCTAAGCGAAATAGAGTTGAATCAAGCTGATAGCCTAAAGTACCTCGACGATCTTGATCCGTAGAAAATTTATCATCAAAGGTTCGATAAAAAATGGGATGAGGAGCAAAAAATTCAGCAAATTGGCTTATCCTTTGTTTGAGCTTTTCGACAATTTCTGATGGTTTAGAATCCTGTAGCCATTCTGTTAGGGAAGCGGGGGAACATAAATCCAACAGCATTAATTCTGAACGGACTAACCCTAGTCCATCAATGGGTAAATCAATCACTTTCAGCAAAGAACTAGGCTGACTCAAATTTACCATCAATTTTGTGCCAAGAGGATAATTATAGGTTATTTTTTCTGGTAACAATAAGGGCTTTTCCTGGCTCATATTTGACTCATCAATAGTATTCAAAGAAATACTTCCTTTGTTGCCATCAAGTAAAATTTCATCCCCTGTTTGTAACCAAGTGGTAACACCAGACACCCCCACCACTGCCGGAATACCTAATTCCCTGGCTAAAATCGCTGCATGGCTTGTCATTCCTCCATCTTCGGTAATAACCCCGGCAGCTTGCTTGAGCCAAGATAGTTGAAAAGGGTGAATTTTTTGAGTAACAATAATACTGCCAGTTAATTGAGTCGTCTCAGGGATACTCTCTTGGGTTAATAGATAGATTTTCCCATGAATGCGACCAGGAGCAGCCCCAATGCCCATTAATTGAGATTGAGAGGGGTTGATCGAACTGTGTTGGGTTATCAATGATGTCCTTTGAGTGGAGAGGGAGGGCAGTAATTGCGCGATCGCCCATGAAGATGATAAGCGATCGCCCGATTCCAGTTTGATCCATTCTAAAGACTCCCAATAAATTTGATGGTCTTGTAACCTCTTAATTAATTGCCATAACTCTGTCAGGGACTCTAGATCTAAACAGTATTGTCCTTGTTCTTCATTACTCAATAAATAGGGTTCTAAACAACTATCTGTACTGTCTGGATTTTCTGGAGAGACTTTTAGACGATAGGCGCGGATTTTATTGCCAATTTCTTGTTTAATAATTGCTCCGGTTAATGGCTCAATTTCCCAATGATCCGGTAAAATTTCCCCTTGTAATAAGCTATAACCTAACCCCCAATTCCCCTGAATTTCCCAATAATTTTCATAATTAGTCCCTGTCCCTGAGGCGATCGCCTGAACCATAGGCTGTACTAAAATGGCGAAGTTTAACTGGTCAATTCTAATCCCTAAACGTTGCCAATAAAATAAGCTTTTGGCACTTAATAATTGGGCCCACAGTTGTTTAATAGCCAATTCCAAATTTTGGGGAGAATTGTCACATAGTTGGGCCGGGGTTAACCCAGAAAAGTCTTGTTGAGGGGGAAATGGCCCACTCAAAGACGCTCGTAAAATTAAGGATGAGGCTTGGAGAGCGGCGGTTGCTTCTCCTAAACTCTCATGCCATTCCATCGGAAAAGCTGCACTTAAAATGGCTTGGCGACTCTGTTGGGCCACCAATTGCAAAGCGCGAGGATTATCAACATCTAAATACAGAGAAGATGTGGGAAAATCAGCTAGAAGTGAACTAACATCGTTTAAATTCTCAAGAAATTGCCGAAAAACTGTAGAACTAATCACAAAACCAGGAAACACAGGATGGCCACTCTGGGCGAGTTGGCTCAGCATCCACGCTTTTTCCCCCACAATGGTATGATCCTGGGATTCAATCTGAGAGAGCCAATAAAGCTTAATCACTGATGAAATAAAGTCTAAACCCTAACCCAATACCGAAAAACCCTTGACAGGGCTTTGTCTAAATTTTGGTAACTTTTGAAAAATCTGCCTCAATTGTTAAGATAACATAACAAAATTCAACACTAATGTCAATCTTTGCTAACCCCTTGTCATTGAGACGTTAAACTTTGTTTATTGTTCACGACGGATTAACCATGATTTATCATATTACAACCATAGGAGATTGGGAAAAAGCACAAAAATTAGGGGAATATCTAACCCCATCTTTAGAAAAAGAGGGATTTATTCATTGTTCAACTATTGATCAAGTCATGACTATTGCTAATAGTTTTTATCGGGATTATAATGAATTGATTATTTTAAAGATTAATCCCAATCAATTATCATCTACAATTCAATGGGAAGCCCCGATTCATCCTAATACTAATCTTGCTCATAATATTGATAATAATGAAAAATTTCCTCATGTATATGGAACAATTAATCTTGACGCAGTTGTCGAAATAATTACCTTAAATAAAAATCATAAAAATGTTTTTTTATGAGTTATTCAATAATTTATTTTAAAATTGAATTATTGGGGTGAAAACTTTCAAGAGCATTTTATCGCATTTAAAGTTCTGCCATTGCGACTTATGCCCTATGTGGCTTTTCCAATTTAGGATCAATTGGGATTTTAATTGGAGGCATGACAGCGATCGCTCCTAAATTTTCTGCAAAATTCAAGCCATGACTGACTCCAGATCACAGCCATTTCTGCTAATGTGTGCTATTCTATTCAAGAATCAAGTTAACTACTTAAAAATTTCGCTTTTACTCCTTTGAGGATTAATAATATGGTTCAAGCTAAAGAAAACACCAAAAATGATATTGTCTCCATTCCTTTTACCGTTTCTCATGGTGGAGTCTCTGCGACAGAAATCCGTCCTTGGGGGTCATTTACTACCCTAGAAGAAGGGCCCGGATATAAGATCAAACGTATTGAAGTAAATCCTGGCCATCGTCTCAGCTTACAAATGCACCATCACCGTAGTGAACATTGGATCGTGGTATCAGGAACGGCCAAAGTGACTTGTGGGGATACAGAAGAAATCCTCGGTGCTAATGAATCTACCTATGTCCCCCAGTGTACAAACCACCGTTTAGAAAATCCAGGGGTGATTAAGCTAATTTTGATTGAAGTACAAAATGGCGAATATTTAGGGGAAGATGATATTATTCGCTTCCAAGATGATTATTCCCGTCATCAAGCTTAAAAAGCAAAATTAACAACTATATACAGTCTAAAGCCTAATACTATACAACAAAGGTTGTCTGCACAGCCTAATGATAAGCCCGCGAAGGCGGGCTTTGTCTGTATAGCTTAACCCTTAAGGGTTTGAGTTCATAGTTAATAATTAACTATCCCCATCACTCATTAATTACCAGAAACTTTAAGACTAGAAAGGTGACTAAGATTTCCATGTAAAGTCACACCGCGCCCATTTGCGGCTAAATGACGGACAATTTTATACACAGCTTCAACAGCATCGGGCGATCCTGCTTTTTGGGCCAAACTCATCATATCTAAGGCTTCATTCGTTTCTTTAATCACCTTTTGCACTTGTGTTTGTAAGTCCAAAATAGAAGCGGCCATCTTCTTCCCTGCTTCTACTCCAGGTTGATGATAAGCATTAACATTAACTAAAGAGCCATAGAAACTGACTGTCCGTTCATACAGCGCAATTAAAGCCCCAACAATGCGAGGATTAACTTGAGGAATGGTAAGGGTAATAGAGTCGCGGTTATTCTCATATAATGCTTGTCTAGTTCCCTGAATAAACCCTGATAAATAGTCCCCCGAAGTCACACCAGGCTCTAATTCAAACGGAATTGCACGGCCATCTTCTAACACTTCAATAAAGGTAGCAAAAAAGTTAGGAACCCCTTCTCTTAATTGTTGAACATAAGCGTGTTGATCTGTCGATCCTTTATTACCATAAACCGCAATGCCTTGATAGACAGTATTGCCATCAAGATCTTTTTCTTTTCCTAATGATTCCATCACCAACTGTTGTAAATAACGACTAAACAACAGCAAACTATCTTTATAGGGAAGGATCACCATATCTTTTTCCCCTTTACCATTGCCTGAATAATACCAAGCGAGGGCTAATAAAGCTGAGGGGTTAGTTTTGAGATCTTTCACCCTGGTAGCTTGATCCATTTCCTTGGCCCCTGCTAACATGGCTTTAATATCAATACCTTGCAATGCAGCAGGTAATAAACCAACGGCCGAAAGTTCAGAAGTTCGTCCCCCTACCCAGTCTTGCATAGGAAACCTAGCTAACCAGTTTGTGGCTAACTTATCCATGTTACTGCCTGGCATGGTAACAGCCACCGCATGGGGTTCAAAAGCTAACCCTTTCACTTCATAAGCGTGTTTAATTTCTAACATCCCGTTACGGGTTTCGGGAGTCCCACCAGACTTGGTGGTGATCAGAACTAGGGTACTCTTAAGGCGATCGCCAATACGGGTTAGGAGGCGATCTATGCCCGCAGGATCAGTATTATCAATAAAATGAATGGCCATGGGGGGGAAGTCTGGGGAGAGAGCTTCGGCCACAAATTGGGGCCCTAAGGCGGAACCTCCAATACCAATGGAGAGGACATCAGTAAACTTATCAGCAGTGGGGGGTTTAATGGTTCCCTGATGTACCTTTTTCACAAAATCAGCAATTTGTGCGAGGGGTTGGGTAATTTCTTGTCTAACCGCCTCATTGGGGGCTAATTCTGGGGCCCTTAACCAATAATGTCCCACCATGCGTCCTTCATCGGGGTTAGCGATCGCCCCACTTTCTAAGGCTTCCATATCTTGAAAGGCTTTCTCAAATTTGGGTTTGAGACTATTAACGAAGGCATCATCGAAGCGCATCCGGCTAATATCAAGATATAGTCCTAATCCTTCGTGATAATAAAGCCAGTCTTGGTAACGTTGCCAGAGTTGTTGCTTATCCATAAGAATTATCGAAAATTTGAGTTTAAAACTCCGTCACTTCGGCAAGCTCAGTGCAAGCCTTCTAGGACGGCTTTTGATATAATAGCTTTTTTGACACTCTCACCGCTAATTGCTAAGGCAATGTAGCGGGAGATTCTTGATTCACAGAAACCTGCTTTTTAATACAAGTATTAACGAGTCTTACAGTCTCTCCACAAGCATAGTCTTTGGATAATGAAAGATTAACCCCGATGCCAAGTCGTCACACTTCCAGGCTGATCCACTAATATAATACCTTGATCTTTTAACTGATCTCGAATGCGATCGCCTTCTGCAAAATTCTTCGCTTTTCTAGCAGCTTTGCGTTGTGCAATTAAATCATCAATTTCAGCATCACTTAACCCGTCAATTGGTTCAGTTTTAATTTGAGTTTGATCAGCTTCTAACCCTAAAACATGAGCTAAACTAACTAAAGTATGCCATTGTTTTTCTAACAATTCAGGGGCGGTTTCTGTTTGTCCTTGATGGGTTAATAAATTACCTTCTTTCCGTAACTCTTTAGCTATTTCAAACAAAACTGCTAAGCCACCCGTAAAGTTAAAATCATCATCAACTGTGTCTTGAAACCGTTGGATAAACTCAGGTAATAACTCAGAATTATCCCCTTTAAACCCTAATTCTTGACCGTATTGATAGCCAAATAATAACCCTTCTGATAGAGTATGCCAGCCATTAGTTGCTGCTTCTAACGCCTCATCCGTAAAGTCTACAGGTTTGCGATAATGAGCTTGTAGAATAAATAACCGTACCGCCATTGGGTCAATTTTAGCGAGTAAGTCCCGAATAGTGGTAAAATTACCCAAAGATTTGGACATTTTTTCCCCACCCACCTTAACCATGCCATTGTGTAACCAATAACGGGCCAAAGGTTTACCCGTCGCTGCTTCTGACTGGGCGATCTCATTTTCATGGTGAGGAAAAATCAAATCACTGCCCCCCACATGAAGGTCAATAGTTTCCCCTAATCTCTCCCTTACCATAGCAGAACATTCAATATGCCATCCTGGCCGGCCTTTTCCCCAAGGAGAGTCCCAAGCTGGTTCCCCAGGTTTCGCTCCCTTCCACACCGCAAAATCTGCGGGGTCTTTTTTCTTACTTGCTTCGGGGTCTTCTATTGCTACTCTACCACTGGCCCCCGCTTGTAAATCTTCTAATTTGCGGCCAGAAAGCTTACCATAGCCTTTAAACTGATGCACATTATAATAAACATCTCCCTCCGAAGCGTAAGCATATCCTTTCGCTTCTAATTCTGCAACTAACCGTTGAATACCATTAAGGCAATGGGTAGCACGAGGGTAAGCATCTGCTTTTTTTACCTGGAGACGTTCCATATCTTCAAAATACGCCTCAATAAACCGTTCTGAAACCGCTTCCATTGTGCTGTTTTCTTTTCTCGCACGGTTCAATATTTTGTCATCAATATCCGTAAAATTCTGAATATAAGTGACATCATAACCACGCCATTGTAAATAACGCCTTACCACGTCCCAAACAATACAAGTTCTGGCATGACCTAAGTGACAATAATCATAGACCGTAATGCCACAGCAATACATCCTCACTTTGCCATCTTCAATGGTGGTGAAGGGTTCTTTTTTACGGGTAATGGTGTTGTATACGGTTAGTGTCATTTGGGTTTAGTTGGTTATCGGTCAATGATAAAATAAAAGCAGATCGGGTATTAAGTAACTTATTAGGAGTTTAACTCATGAGTGCTATTGATGGGACAACAGAAACCCATGAGATAACTAAAATGACTAATCTCTATGAAACTGACTTTGTGGAGTGGACGATTCAACAAGCTCAAGCCTTAAATGATCATAATATAAAAGCTCTTGATTGGGATAATTTAAAAGAGGAGATAGAGGACTTGGGAAAGGAACAACTCCATGCTGTCAGTAGTTGGGTAAAAAGATTAATTGAACACAAACTAAAACTAGACTATTCTCCTGAGAGTTATCCTCGCAATCACTGGAAAACTGAAATTAATAACTTTCAAGATGAAATCGAAAGAAGATTAACAAAAACTCTCTTAAATAAAATAGATATAGACAAAGAATACGAGAGGGCAAAAAGATTAGTTTTGAGTGAATATAAGTTAAACCTTCCTGAGCAATGTCCTTATAGGTTTGAAGATTTGATGACAAGATTAAAAGACAATCAATAATTGATTTAGCTAAACTCTTAAGAGTTTTAGTCTCTTTTTTTTATAATACCCATATCTTACAGTAGGGGTCAACGGCCGTTGACCCCTACAACATCCATATTTTGGCTCTCCCGACATCTTGGTATAAAATGTATAATCAGCTACAATACTTAAGATGGTGGGTTACGACGCGCCTTAAAACTTATTAGTTTTTCCTCAAAATCATAGCCGCGTCTAACCCACCCTACGAATTATAAGCTTTACTTATCACCACAGGTACGGGAGAGCCAAGCTTAAATTGATTATTTTTTCTACAGGGATAATTCATGAATTATCCCTACTTAATCTTTACTTTTCTATCAGTTTTCCCGTAAGATATTTATGAAGGATACTAGACATCAGTTTTTCACAAGAAATTCCTTGTTCTTTTGCCTGAGTTTCTATAGATTTTAGGTCTTGAGTAGCAATAGTTAATGTGATTTGTTGCTCATCTGTATTTTTTGCATAAAACTGTAATTGTTTTAATCTTTCTGGTGTTCCTTGGGATATCCATTCACCTGCTTCAAAGGATTGAATAATATCTTGTTCTTCTGGGCTAAATTGATTCATTTTTGTTGTCTCCTATTAAATACTGTTTGGTTGCTTTGCGAGAGGGAATGATTGTTTTAAGGAAGATTTCTGATGAGTTTTCTACATAAGGAACAAGATAAGCATAGTTATTAAGTTTAACAATCATTATTCTTTGATTAGAATATTTAGACTGATTAGGGTGAATTAAATCATCGAGAAGATCACCTCTTTCTACTGCTTTCACAATCATTTCAAATGAAACCCCTCTATCTATCTGCAATGTTTCATTTTTCTCCTCATTCCATCTAATTTGTTTCATAAATTAGGCTATCACTTAAGGATTAACTGCTTATTTTAATGAAGGTAACGTTGTACAATCTCTAAAATGCGATCGCTTGCTTTACCATCACCAAAGGGGTTAACTGCATTAGCCATCTGTTCATAAGCTGTTTTATTGCTCAACAATTCACTACTATTAGTAACAATATTGTGATAATCTGTGCCGACTAATTTAGCTGTCCCTGCGTCCACAGCTTCGGGTCTTTCTGTTGTCTCTCGTAAGACTAACACAGGTTTACCTAAACTGGGGGCTTCTTCTTGTAAACCCCCAGAATCGGTTAATAATAAATAACAACGTTGAATGGCCCCGACTAACTCTCCATAGTCCAAGGGTTCAGTTAAAAAGACTCTGGGATGGTTGCCTAATGCTGCTTGTATAGGTTCTCTTACTGTGGGGTTACGGTGCATGGGCAATAAGAGGGCTGTATCGGGAAATTTGTCTAAAATGAGGTTAAAACCTTTTAAGATGTCTTGTAGAGGCTCTCCCCAGTTCTCTCGTCGATGTACGGTAGCGAGTAACACCCGATATTGAGTCCAATCTAACCCTTTAATAGCACATTGAGGCTGTTTTTGAGCAACGGTTAACAAAGCATCTATGACGGTATTTCCCGTTAAATGTACTTCTCCCGTAACACCGGAACGCCCTAAATTTTCAACAGCTAACTGGGTGGGGGCAAAATGTAACTGGGTGAGTTGGGAAATTAAGCGACGGTTAGCTTCTTCTGGGTAAGGGTTATATATATTATCGGTTCTTAACCCTGCTTCTACATGACCAATGGGAATTTGTTGATAAAATGCCGCTAAGGTGGCAGCAAAGGCGGTTGTGGTGTCTCCTTGAACTATGACACATTGGGGCTGTATCTTTTGAAAAATGCCCTCTAACCCTTGTAAACTGCGATAGGTGATGTCTGTCAGGGTTTGACGAGGCTGCATAATATTTAAGTCTTCATCTGCTGTTATATCAAAAAGCTGCATGACCTGTTCTACCATTTCCCGATGTTGTCCCGTTAAGATAACATGGGTATCAAATGCCTCTGAGTGACGAAACTTTTTGATCACAGGGGCGAGTTTTATGGCTTCGGGACGGGTTCCAAGGGTGATACAAACTTTGTAAGGGGCTGAAGTCATAAGTAGAACATTTGAAGACTTCATTTATTGTACTAGGTTAGGGCTTATATGAAATCCCTTAATATTTGCTCTACAAATGATAGGCTAAATTTAATTAAATCTAGGAAAAAAAACAGCAGGAGATAGATTAAAAAAATTAGCTAATTTTTGAATATGTTTCTTATTTAATTCTCGTTTGCCATTGAGAACATCAGAAACAATAGATTCAGTGTTAAAAACAGGAACAAGGTCTTTTTGTTTTAGTCCCCTTTCTTCAATCAAAACCCTCAGCAATTCTACTCCATAAATATCAGGAATTAGATTTTGAGTTTGTTCATATTGATAAATTAAAGTCCCTAATAGATCCAAGTAGTCCTGTTCATCTGCCATCAATTCAGATTTATCTAAAAGAGAATTTACTCTTTCTTGCATGATCTCCAATTCTTCATCTGACTTAATAGTACGAGGTGGAAATTGCTGTAATAGTTCTCTATAGTAGTCTTGAGTCAGCATAGCTTTAAAGAAATCAGAAAAATCTAGAGGAAGTAAAATTGGACAAGTTTGAATTTAATTAAGTTAATCGTTTAAATTAAGATTTAATAATGTATTTTTTACATCCTCTTTGTGTTGCCACTGATGTTGTACAGTAAGCTTATACCAGTAGCGTAACCCGACTTCTGCTTCTGGGTGAATCTTCCAGAATTTTTTCAGGGTGGACTGTGTAATGATGTGCATAAACCGTTATTTTTTCCTTTTTGATAAATCATCGTCTTACTTCCTCTAGATTATTAAACATTAATATCCTAGCAACTTGCGAAGTTACTTGTCAAGCCTTTTGAACAGACAACTATCACCATAAAATACCGGAAAGAACTAATTGACACTCCACTGCCTAAAAAAGTAATAAAGTTTAAGATAAAATCTAAGCATTCCTTCCGTCTATCAGTCGGGGGTTTCAGGTTAAAAAACCGATGATCACCAGTCATTGTTAAGGCAATTATGACAAAAAAGGCCCTCCTCTTAGTTAACCGTCATTCTCGCAAAGGTCAACATAACTTTGCTCAAGCGGTAGATATTCTCAATGATTTGGGATTTGAACTGATCATTCTTCCCATTCAATCTGCTGAAGAATTACCAAAATTGGTACGTCAACACGGGTCAAAGATTGATTTAGTTATTGTCGGTGGGGGTGATGGAACCCTCAATGCGGTGGTGGATAGTTTGGTTGAAATGAGTCTTCCTTTAGGTATTTTACCCTTGGGAACGGCTAATGATTTGGCCCGTACTCTCAATATTCCCCTGGCCATTCCCCAAGCTTGTCGGGTGATTGCTGAGGGGAAATTAAAATATATTGATTTGGGTTGGGTTAATGGCAAACACTTTTTTAATGTGGCTAGTTTGGGGTTAAGTGTTCATATTACGGAAAAATTATCCAAAGGGGCCAAACGTCGTTGGGGTATTTTAGCCTATGGGTTTACAGCATTACAAGTGATTAGTCAAACCCGTCCTTTTCATGCTTCTATTGTCATTAATGGGGAAACTATTCATGTAAAAACTATTCAAATTGCAGTAGGAAATGGACGCTTTTACGGGGGAGGAATGGCTGTTGCAGCAGATGCAACCATTGATGATCAACGTTTAGATTTATATAGTTTAGAATTACAACATTGGTGGCAAATTTTCCCCCTTTTATGGAAACTTCCTCAAGGACAACAGGGAAATTTAGATTGGGTGAGAACATTAGAAGGGGAACATATAGAAATTCACACTCACAAGCGATTGGATATTAATACCGATGGAGAAATCACCGCCGAAACTCCAGCAACTTTTCGGGTTATTCCTCAGAGTTTAGGGGTCTTAGTCCCTGGAAATTCCGGGTCTACCGAATCTAGTATGTAAAACTATTAAAATTATCTACTCAAACCCTTAAGGGTTAAGCTATACAGACAAAGCCCGCCTTCGCGGGCTGATCATTGGGCTGTATAGACAGCCTTTAGACTTTATATAGTTGTTGATTTTGCTGAGGGGCAAAAGTATTAATCATCATATCTTTTCGGGTCTTTTTTCGGCTTCTGAATACCCTCAAGGTTTTGTTTGGGTTTTTTTGATTCTTTGTTACCTTTTTTGTCTTTTGACATAATCATTCTCCAAGTTTAATTAATTTGATTTGAGTTAAAGTGTTGATCAGAGATTTTGAAAATTTAATCAAACAAACCGTCTACTTTTTGCCGGAAAGCAATCAAGGCACGATCAATTTCAAAGTGATCTAGTTCGTCCAATAATTGATCGGATTTCTCCTCTGTCACAATGGTTTTGACTTCAATATTCGTGTTGTAGCCGGCAATATCTCCCATGCGTCTACCATGACTACCTGCACCCTGGGCGGGAATAATCGTGTAGCCAGAAACACCAACTGTTTGTAGTAGGTGTATCAGACGATCCTGTAAATAGGTTTCACAGATGATAGTAAAAAGAATACCCTGGCTGATTCTTGAGGACATAAATACTCCCTCATGTTGATAATGTTATTCTGTCAATAAAAAAAAACTTCTGACTGGTTGGTGAGCTTGTCGAACCACTGACTTCTGACTGGTTGGTGAGCCTGTCGAACCACTGACTTCATTAACCTAGGGTATCTAAATCGACTTAAACACACCAGGGATTTGTTCTATTTTAGCTAACAGCAAACGCAACCCAAACAATGAAGGCAACGAATACCATAGCGATCGCCCCCTGAAATAGATAACGTCTTTGTTGATAGGGTGCGGGATAATCTGCGGCCTGCAGATCGGGTTCAATAGCGTAGTTATTGATGATTCCTTCATCGCTCACTGTATATCCCTCTGCCAACGGTTTTTCAAGAGATATATTACCGCTATCGCTAAGATTTTTTTTAACTTCAGCAGGAATTAACTCACTGCCATCACTGGGATGACGTGGAACTGCCCTTGTTTCTGTACTGTTATTCGGCATGATTTTTTAACCTCGTCTTAAAATTATATTATAACACAAATTCAGGAAGAATATCTATCTTAAAAAATCTTCAAAAATAGCAAGATCATCTTATTTTGTGGTTTTTAGGCAAGATAACGGATAAATTAAGCAGAAAATTACTGAGAGTGGGTAACTCAACCTTTTGATGAGGAAGAAAAATTAAGCGTTGTCCATAGTCAAAGTTTCCTGTCAATTTCTGATAAGGTTTACTGTAGCTTTCTCGTTGTTGATCAGCAAGATTAATTATCCAATAATGATCAATATTTCCTTCTGCATATAAGGGTAGTTTCACCCATTTCAATAATATTTCCACCCATTTTCAACAGTATCCTAACAATAATCCTTCAACCTCCATTCTTCGAGTTAACATAAGAAAACATGATGTTTAAAGCTTTTTTATTTTAAATTACTGATGTGTAGCAAAACCCTTCGACTTAGGGGTTTCGAGGCCAAATTTCCCAAATATCCTCTGACGTATTTGCCAGCTTTGAGGCACCTATGATAATATAACAATGCAAAGTCTCAGGCTTGCTTTGACCAAAACTGGATTTAAGAGCATATTGTTGAGTTTTGTTACAAAATTAGCCACTTAACTTTAACCCCTTTAAACAACCATTTTTTGTAGTTCTAATTCCTGTGTAAAAATCTCATCAATGGGCAACATTTTACCCTCAACGGTCATAAATTTATGGTCTTTGGTTGCGCGAATGATTGACCCATCATCGAGATGATATTCAAAGATTTCTTGTTCTCCCCGATGATGCCATTGTCGGATCGGTTGAGTATAAACAAAGCCATTTTTATCCACAGAATAAACCGTACAATTGATGCTTTCATCAACAATTTTACCAATAGGCATGGGGCCATATTCAACCGTAAGAATTTCTGTGTCATAACTAAGACAATATTCCGCAAACTTAATCATCTGCTCAAATAAATTTTCTGCAATAGCTTGGGGAACTCCATTTTTAGTCGCGCCATCAATAAAAATCTCCCGATGCTTTGCCATTTCTGAGGCTTTTTTCTTCCCCATGGCCCGACGTAATAAGTCTGCTTCTCCTAAAGAATATCCGGCCAAATCTTGGGCCATTTTCATAATTTGTTCTTGATAAACAAGAACAGCATAGGTTTCTTTTAAAATCGGTTCTAACAAAGGGTGTTCGTATATAATCGGTTCTCTACCATGTTTGCGATCGATAAATTTAGGAATTAATCCTGCATCTAAAGGCCCAGGACGATACAAAGCTAAAATAGAAGAAATATCTTCTATTCCTGATGGTTTTAAGTTTCTAACAATATCTTTCATCCCTGATGATTCTAACTGAAAGATTCCTTCTAAGTCACCTTTTTCTAGTAATTTATGGGTATTTTCAATATCTTCCGGCAGTTTTTTGATGTTGCCTTTGGCAATAATTTGTAAGGCTTTTCGTTCATCTAAAGGCAGTTGCTCTACATCTATTTCTTTGTTTAGATTTTGTTTGATTAAATCTGCTGTTCTTTGAATAGTGGTTAAATTTCTTAACCCCAAAAAGTCCATTTTCAATAATCCCAGTGATTCTAAATCTTCCATAAAATACTGGGTAATGACGGCCCCATCATTATTCTTTTGTAAAGGAACAATTTCATCTAAAGGCTCAGAAGAAATAACCACCCCCGCAGCATGAACCCCAAAGTTTTTGTTTGTCCCTTCAATACGAATAGCCATATCTAACCAGCGATGAACAATGGGATCATGATCATATCTTTCTTTAAAGTCTGGGGAAGGGGTTTCTTCAGAAATCATGACCTTTAATTTGGTGGGTTTGCCTCGTGAAACCGGAATCATTTTGGCCATTTTATCTGAGTCAGCATAGGGAATATTTAACACCCTGGCCACATCTTTTAACACGGCTTTGGAAGTCAGGCGGTTAAAAGTAATAATTTGAGCAACATTAGCTTCCCCATATTTTGTCGTGACATATTTAATCATTTCATCCCGTCTTTCAATACAAAAATCTGTATCAACATCAGGCATTGATTTACGTTCAGGGTTCAAAAATCTTTCAAATAAAAGACCATGATGGACGGGATCTATATTGGTAATTTTTAAGGAATAAGCAACTAAAGAGCCGGCCGCTGATCCTCTGCCTGGCCCCACAGGAATTTTTTGTTCTCTAGCATACTTAATATAGTCCCAAACTACCAAAAAATAGCTAGAAAATCCCATTCGTTGCAGCATTTTTAATTCATATTCTAACCGCTCTTTATAAACGGGGGGAATTTCTGAACGAGAGCGACATTTTAAGCGTTCTAATAACCCTTGCCAGGAAATTTCTTCTACATAGCTATCATGGGTATGACCGGGATTAACTGGATAATCAGGAATGCGGGGTTCTCCTAAAATTTTATAGGGTTCAATTTTTTCGGCTACTTCTAAGGTATTTTTGATGGCTTCTTCTATGACATCATCTGATAAATGATCGCGGAATAATAAGCGCATTTCTTCAGCAGATTTTAAATATTCTGTCCCGCTATATCTGAGGCGTTTTTCATCTGTAATTAATTTACCTGTTTGAATACATAATAAGGCATCATGGGCTTCTACATCGTAACAAGAAATGAAATGGGAGTCATTAGTCGCTATGATTTTTATGTCTAAGTCACGGGCAATTTTAACAATGGCTATATTGACCAGTCTATCTTCTACTGAGCCATGATCTTGAATCTCTAAATAGAAATTATCCTTAAACAGTTTTTGATACCATTTAGCAACTTTTTTCGCTTCTTTAAAGTCTCCTTTCAAAATATTTTGGGGTATTTCTCCCCCTAAACAAGCACTGGTAACGATTAGTCCCTCATGATATTCTTGTAATAACTCTTTATTGATACAGGGACGGGCAATAATACCTTTTCCTTGAATTCCTTTGAGATGGGAAATAGTGGTTAATTTAACTAAATTTTTATAGCCTTGAGTATTTTTGGCCAAGACTACTTGATGATAACGTTTATAACGTTGTTTAACTTCAATATCTCCATTAATGACATACATTTCATTGCCAATAATGGGTTTAATTCCTTTATTTCGACAAACTTTAATTAATTCGATCGCCCCATACATTACCCCATGATCTGTTAAGGCGATCGCTGGCATTTCTAATTCTACGGCTCGCTCAACTAAGGCATTTAATTGAGAGGCCCCATCTAACAAACTATAATCACTGTGTATGTGTAAACCAACAAAAGACATAGTAACAAATTTAATTTTAATCGAATCCAGGTTCGGGATTACTGGGAATCAGGTAAGGGAATTTACCTGTCTTAATACTAAACCATTTTTCTTGTAATGTGCGATTTCCTGGGGCAACAATAGTGAGATCGACAAATTGTTTCCAGTCTGGGTTATTTTGCGGTAAGATACAGCCATAAAGTTCTGTGGTCATGGGTTGACGAGGCATTAAAGCAAAGTCTTTGAGATTGTTGCCTTGTTGAACGATTTCTCCCAGTAATAAGATGCCATCACTCACTACTGCTTTAACTTCTCTTTTTTTCAATTTTTCGACTCCTTCTCGACGACTTTTAATATTTTTCCATTGAGCAAAAGGATAGATTTGGGGAATAATTTCTTGAGTTGTTGTTCCTGGAATAAACGCGATAGGAATATTCTTTAAAGTGCCATTGTAATCAAATGCTCTTGCATCTTCTATCTTAACTAAAAATTGCGCTCCTGTCATAAAAAAAGGAACGGAAAAATCCACTGATTTTAAGCGAGTTTGGGTAATGGTTGTTGCACCACACATAATATCAACTGTTCCTTTTTGCACCAGAGGGAAACGACTATCAATGGTGGCCTCTCTTAAATTTAATTGAATGGGTTTTTTGAGTTCTTTTTCAACTTGCTGATGAATCAAACGAATTAAATCAATAGAATACCCTGTCCATTCTCCTCTCTCATCGACATAACCAAAAGGAATGGCATCTTTTCTCACCCCTGCATTCATTTCTCCCGTGCGTTTAATCTTTTCTAAGACTGTTTCTGCTAAAACAGGCCTAGAAAAGCAATTCGTCAAGATGAGACTAATTAAGACTATAACAATTTTTTTTGATGTCATTATTTTGCTAGTTACTAAGTAATTGAATCAAATTAACTGTGAGAAAGAGTCAAAAGTCAATAGGTAAGAGGTAAATAATCAATAATTATTTACCTTCGTCATTATATCTAATCAATGCGTAACGGATCAATATCTAGACTCAAACTAACTGACTGGGAACATAATTGATATAATGCTTTTATCTCAGGAATTATCACCTCAGTATCAGGTTCAAACTTTAATAAAATATGCCACCTATAACGTCTCGCAATTCTCATTATATTAGCAGGAGCAGGCCCTAAAATTTCACAACCTGGGCTAATATTTTGCAGCAAAAACTCTCCTAATACCTCTGCATTTTGCTGAACTTCTATTGCATCTAAACTACTTAATTTAATTAAAATCAACCGGCCATAAGGGGGAAAATTCAACTCCTCCCGTCTCGGTAATTCTTCCTCAATAAACCGTTGATAATCATGATTTCTCACAGCTTGAATAACTGAATGTTCCGGGGTATAAGTTTGGATAATAACTTGTCCTGGTTCATTACCTCTTCCTGCTCTCCCTGCTACCTGTGTTAACGTTTGAAAAGCCCTCTCAGCGGCCCGATAATCAGATAAGTGTAATAAACCATCAGCAGAGACAACTCCTACCAATGTAACTTGTTCTAAATCTAACCCTTTTGTTAGCATTTGTGTCCCTACTAAAATATCAGCTTCACCCCGCGCAAATTGGGTTAATAAGCGACGATGGGAACCTTTAGTGCTAGTGGTATCACTATCAAATCTTAAGGGGCGTAAATCGGGAAATTCTCTCATTAATTCTTGGGTTACTTTTTGAGTTCCACTGCCAAAAAATTTCAGATAAGGAGAACTACATTCAGGACATTTTGGGGGTTGAAGTTGAGTATGATTACAATAATGACAACGTAATAATTCTGTCGCTCCTTCATGGGTATAATGATAGGATAAAGAGACATCACAATGGGGACATTCCATCACATAACCACAGCTACGACAAGAGACAAAGGTGCTGTGTCCCCGACGGTTAATAAATAAGATTCCTTGTTGTTTTCGTTGTTTTAAATTACTGAGTGCTTTTTGTAAAGAACGACTAAAAATTGAACGGTTTCCCTGTTTTAATTCCTGTCTCATATCCACAATTTCTACAGGAGGTAAAGGACGAGATTGAATTCTTTCAGGTAAGGATAAATAATGAGAGTTAGGGTTAGAAGATAGTTGAGGATTTTTGATAGAAATCCAGGTTTCTAATGATGGTGTTGCTGAGCCTAAAATTACGGGACAATTTTCTAATTCTCCGCGCCATTGAGCGACATTTCTTGCATTATAAGTCGGGGCAATTTGGCTTTGTTTGAAACTCGAATCATGTTCTTCATCTAAGATAATTAATCCTAACTTTGGTAAAGGTGCAAAAACGGCTGATCGAGTTCCAATAATAACTTGGGGTTCTCCCGTTAACATTTGTCGCCAAGTATCATATCTTTCTCCATCAGATAAAGCACTATGATAGACACATACTTTATTCCCAAATCTTGCCCGAAAACGATCTGTTAATTGTGGAGTCAACCCAATTTCAGGTACTAAGACTAAAGCTGATTTTCCTAGTTCTAATAAAGGGGCGATCGCCTGTAAATAAACTTCTGTTTTTCCCGAACCTGTTACTCCATGTAAGAGAATTTCAGCATAACCATTTAAACTATTAATAATATTTAATGCTTCTCTCTGAGCAATAGTTAAACCTTTAGCTTGATCTCGTTTTTCATCAGGATGCTGTAATAATCTTAAGCGTTCCCGATCTTCGATAATCACATATTCTTTGTCGGCCAATGCTTGCACAACTGAAGAACTGGAATGAGATAATTTTAATAAATCATTTAACCATAATTCTCCCCCTTCATGACGTAATACCTGTAATACTTCTAACTGTCTAGGAGTTAAATCTATAGGAAAATTATCCACCAATAAAGTAACTGCTTTTTGTTGTTTTACTTTAGTAGTTTTGGGAGGTTCTAGATAACTTTCAATCCATCCGCGCTTACTGAGTTCCCTAATTCCTCGACTTGCACCTCTGATTTGACGCTGTAAATATTTAACACTATAGTCTCCCTCTTTTTGCGATCGCAATAAACTCAAAATTCTCGTAGCAACGGGACTACAAAAATTTTCAGCCCCAGGAGGAATACTATTTATTTTTAGTCTAATCCGACGCTGAGATCTACCTAATAATCCTGGGGGTAATGCGCCTTTAATTACCGTGATTAATTGAGTACAATAATATTGAGAAACTAGATTTAATAATTGCCAATAAGTGTGAGGAAAAAACCCTGATGTAATCACCTCATCAACTTCTTTGATTTGACTAATATCAAGCTCATCAGGCACAGAATAAATGGTTCTGATGGCAATTCCTCCAATAATTTGTGTCCCAAAAGGAACACTAACAATGTCTCCTGGTTGTACCGTAAGATTTTGGGGAATTTTATAAGTATATAATCCTTGTACCCCTGGACAATCAACTAAAACCTCAATCCATAGGGGTGATGATGTTTCAAGTTGATAAAAAGATCTCGGTTCAGCCACAATGAAGCTTTTAGGTGTAACAGACATATTTTTTAAGACTTTTAGGACAATCAATCACTTATTAGTTATCTTAATAGATCATAGGTAATGTGCGATAATTTCTGACTGCATCATGACTCAAACCCCTATCTCTTTAGACATTCCCCCTGCATTTCCTGACCATACTCAATTGCCAGAGTCAGATGGTACATTTGTGAAAAACTTCCAAGAACATCCTCAAAGCATCTTATTAACCGACTCATTGGGTTCTCTCCTGCAAAAACTACATCCTGATGGAAATTATGCCATAGGACAAGACTGCGGGATTTATTGGCGAGAAACAGAACCCCCTGAACAGGGTGCGATCGCCCCCGACTGGTTTTATGTACCGAATGTTCCTGCACTTTTAGAGGGTCAAATTCGTCGTTCTTATGTGTTGTGGCGAGAATTTATGGCCCCATTAATTGCTTTAGAATTTGCCAGTGGAGATGGTGCAGAAGAACGGGATAAAACCCCTTTATCTGTCTCTAATAGCGGGGAAGTCACAAAACCGGGTAAATTTTGGGTTTATGAACGAATTATTCGCATTCCCTACTATGGAATTTATGAAATTAGAAGCCATAAATTGGAAGTTTATCACCTCCAAGATTTTTCTTATCATCCCATAGAACCCAATGAAAGAGGTCATTTTCCTATATCGATGTTAGGGATAGAATTAGGCATCTGGCAAGGAAATTATCAAAATCAAGATCAATTATGGTTACGTTGGTGGGATAACCAAGGCAACTTATTATTAATTGGTGATGAACGAGCAGAACAAGAACGCCAAAGACGAGAAGTTTTAGAAGCAAAATTAAAAGAATATCAAGCGCGTTTTGGGGAGTTATAGCATTCGTCCTAGGGGCTTAATATTATTAAGCCCCTACAGAAGTCGGCAGTTCGGACGTTCGACGCTCGCGCTCACGTCGAAAGCTTCATCGAACGTCCCCAAAACTTTTCCAGGCACAACCCCACTACTGTTAAAAAACTGTTAAGAACTATGATCCCTCCCTACACAAATCCGAGGCAGATCAGTTAAAGTATAAACGTATACGAATATTATTTTTTTTTCCGATTTCACCCTAACTTGTCTGAGACTTTTTTGTAACAAAACTTTATCTACCCCAGGATGAAAAAGCCCCCCAAAATCAGATAAGTTATTTGATAGAAGATAAACAAATCGCATCGCTCGTGTGGAGGAGACAACGAAATGTTAAAGAATTTCTATAGTTTACCGCAGCAAATACCCTCACTTCTTTATAAACTTGTCTTTTTGTAATTAGATAGACAAAAACTCAAAATAGTTCTGGTAGCGTGATAAGCAGTCAGTCTTTTTAATCATTGATTCCTTAAGGCTGAAGGCGATAGTCTCAAAACTCGATAACCCAATTAAGTTTTGTTCTTTACTGAATCTCCCTTTTGGTTCTTTTTCGCCTTATGGATCATGAAAAAAAGCTAAACAAATTATTAAGGTAATCTTAAAATCTTAGCTGACTTTACATCCAATAAGCAACGACTTTACAACATACCAGACCTCGTCTCCTCGCTCATTGTTCCCCGAATTAAATTTGCCCTGTTTTACTCCTCGGAATTATCAGCTTATGAACACGACACAGATGACACAAACCGACTCCTTAACTGACCAATTTAATCCAACGGAAATCGAAGCAGCAGAACTGGAACAAACCGAAAAAGATCTTCAGGCAGTAGAAGTCGAATTTACCAGTTTATCGGATGAGTTAGGGAATCAATATCCGGTTGGATATCGCAAAACCATCTCAGATGACACCGTTGGGGCATTTTTCAAAGAAATGGCCCGTTATCCCCTCCTGAGTGCAGAAGAAGAGATCGAATTAGCCTATAGTGTCCAATTTTTAGCCGAAGCTGAGGAAAAACGCCAACAACTCCAGGAAGAATTACAACGCCCCCTCAGTAAAGCAGAATGGGCCAAGGCCATGGACTTTGAGAACCAACGGCAATTTGAAAATCGACTGTATCGGGGACGTACTGCCAAACGGAAGATGATTCGCTCGAATTTGCGCCTAGTAGTCTCCATTGCCAAACGCTATCTTAATCGTGGCGTGCCTTTCTTAGATTTAATTCAAGAAGGAGCAATTGGCCTCAACCGTGCGGCTGAAAAATTTGATCCCAATAAGGGTTATAAATTTTCCACCTATGCTTATTGGTGGATTCGTCAGGCGATCACCCGTACCATTGCCAATGATGCGCGAACCATTCGTCTGCCCATTCATATTGTAGAAAAACTCAACAAACTGAAAAAAGCGCAACGGATACTGAAGCAACAATTACAGCGCAACCCCAGTGAAAAGGAAATGGCCGACGAATTAGAGGTTACTCAGCCTCAACTGCGTCAATTATTACAATTGCGGCGACAGTCTTTATCCTTAAATCATCGCGTTGGTAAAGGAGAGGACACCGAATTAGTTGATTTACTCGAAGATCAAGAGTTACAACTGCCCGAAGAACGCATGAATGAAGGAATGTTGCGTAATGAAATTTCCGCCGTCTTGAGTGATGTTCTCACAGAACGGGAAAAAGATGTCATTTCTTTGCGTTATGGGTTATGTACTTCTCAACCCCATACCTTAGAAGAAGTTGGCGGAATGTTCAACTTATCACGGGAACGGGTGCGTCAAATTCAAAGTAAGGCCATGCGGAAGTTACGTCGTCCCCAAGTTGCCCGTCGTCTTAAAGGATGGCTTAATTGAAGTCAGTGGTTCGACAGGCTCACCAACCAGTCGGAAGTCAGTGGTTCGACAGGCTCACCAACCAGTCGGAAGTCAAATTTTGATTTCTGACTTTTCCCTTTTTGATCAATCCTAATCTGTTCACTTTGGAAAATTTAATCATTCGTTCTGCAAACCCTGCTGATGTTTCCGATATTTTCAGCTTAATTCAAGCATTAGCTGATTATGAAAAACTCTCCCATCAAGTCACAGGAACCCCTGAAGCCTTAGAAAAGCATCTTTTTGGTGAAAAACCATTCGCAGAGGCGATCATCGCCCAATGGGAAGGAAATACGGTAGGGTTTGCCCTGTTTTTCAGCAACTATTCAACCTTCCTAACCAAACCTGGTTTATATCTGGAAGACATCTTTATCTTACCGTCCTATCGTCGTCTTGGTATTGGGAAGGCCCTATTAAAATATGTGGCACAATTGGCGGTAGAACGAGATGCAGGTAGACTAGAATGGAGTGTTTTAGACTGGAATGATCCCGCCATCCAATTTTATCAAGGTATTGGAGCAGATGTGTTACCTGACTGGCGAATCTGTCGGGTAACAGGAGATAATTTATTAAAGTTAGCGATCGCTTCCCAAGGTAAGATAGAAAGTTGACATTATTTTGCCCTAACCGATGGAAATTGCCTGGCAAAATGCCAAAACCTACGAAGATATCCTATATCATAAATTAGGTGGCATAGCTAAAATCACGATTAACCGTCCCCACAAACGCAATGCTTTTCGCCCCAAAACAGTCTTTGAACTTTATGACGCATTTTGTGATGCCCGTGAAGATAGTAAAATTGGGGTAGTTTTATTAACAGGGGCCGGCCCGCATACTGATGGAAAATATGCCTTTTGTTCCGGTGGCGATCAAAGCGTGAGGGGACAAGCAGGTTATATTGATGATGCAGGGGTTCCCCGTTTAAATGTCCTTGACTTACAACGTCTCATCCGTTCCATGCCTAAAGTGGTTATTGCTTTAGTTGCGGGTTATGCTATTGGTGGGGGTCATGTTTTACATCTCATCTGTGATCTGACCATTGCTGCTGATAACGCAATTTTTGGGCAAACAGGGCCGAAAGTAGGCAGTTTTGATGGAGGGTTTGGGGCTAGTTATTTGGCCCGTGTTGTGGGGCAGAAAAAAGCTAGAGAAATTTGGTTTCTTTGTCGTCAGTATACTGCTCAACAAGCATTAGATATGGGTTTAGTTAATTCTGTGGTTCCCGTTGAACAGTTGGAAGCAGAAGGGGTTCAATGGGCCGGTGAGATACTAGAAAAGAGTCCTATTGCTATTCGTTGTCTAAAAGCCGCCTTTAATGCTGACTGTGACGGACAGGCCGGTTTACAGGAGTTAGCGGGCAATGCAACCTTACTTTATTATATGACGGAAGAAGGAGCAGAGGGAAAACAGGCATTTTTGGAGAAACGTCCCCCTAATTTTCGTCAATATCCTTGGTTGCCTTAAGTTTAGGCTGGAAAAATAATTGTAAACTTATATTAAGTAGATCTTTAATCATCATTAGTAATTATGTCTCGTCGTACTTTTTTGAGTGTCATTTTAGCGATCGCATTGACAATTTTTGGGGTTCATTCGCCTGTTTTAGCGTTAGGAGGGCCACAACTTTCCTTAAATGAACCTGCGCCTGATTTTATTTTACCAACGAATACAGGAGATGGGGAAATTTCCTTATCAGATTATCGAGGTCAATGGGTGGTATTGTATTTTTATCCCCAAGATTTTACCCCTGGTTGTACCTTAGAAGCGCGTCGTTTTCAACAAGATTTACCGAAATATCAAGCACAAAATACCCAAATTTTAGGGGTTAGTGTCGATGATGTTGACTCTCATCGAGAGTTTTGTGATGCGGAGGGTTTAAAGTTTCCTTTGTTAGCAGATACAACGGGAAAAGTTAGTAAACTTTATGGCTCTTTTTTGACTGGAATGTCTTTACGTCATACCTATTTAATTGATCCCAATGGTATCTTAAGGGAACGATTTTTAGGAGTAAGGCCAGCTATTCATAGTGCTGAAGTTTTAGCCCGCATTGATGAATTAAAAGATGCAGTTTGATTAATATGTAGAGGCGTTTCATTAAACGTCTCTAGTTCAATAATTTCATAAAACTTGATGAATTGTTTCAACAATTTGTTCAATAAAGTTAACAGCATCATTGACTAAGAATTCATTAATCGGCCAACGGTTGCCTAAGTTATAAGTAGGATCAATATCAGCTTCATGAGCAATTTTATTCCTACGATCAACTATGAAAGTTAGCTGTTGTTTAATATCTTTAGCCTCCTTATTCATGCTAGTAGCAACTTCCTCCCATAATTTCTTATCCGAAATTAATTTAATGGCCTCAGCAATTTTATCAGGTTGCTGAAAGCTTTTATATCCGAGATTTTCTCGAATTTCATCTTCTAACCAAGCAGTATTATTGAGTCTGTTCAAAATACTGTTAGATATAATAGGAAGTAAATCAGAAACTAAATAAGATTTCTCTAAAAATTGATATCCCTCTTTTTCTTGAATTTCATTTTCTAACCAAGAAGAAATATCTAAGACTATTTGTCTCTCTTGACGCGCTCCTCCTAATGAAACGTTAAAGCGAGAAAAGGCTGATTTAGAGGTATTACGAGATGATTTAGGTTCAGCACGTTGTCCTCGATGAATTTCTAACATTCCTGATGTTACTACCTCATGAATATAGTAATCTAAAGCACTAACAGATAGGACTAAAGCTGCTCTTAATATATCAGATAAATCTAAGGCAGGAGTAGACTGAGCTTTAATAGAATTATGCAAAGCAATGAGATCTCTAACTCGTTTTATACTAACTTGAAATTGTTCAATTGCTGACTGCATAAGCTGAAGTTAAATTAATCACTTTATCTGCTAAATCTGAAAATGTTTCTCTAAATTTGTCTTGCGTTTTTTGACTGTTTTGCAAAACGACTCCCGTTTGTCCTAACTGTTCAGAAGTTAAATCATAAATTGGAGTTCGATGATCTTGAGATAAAGCAATTAAACTATTGAAATTTGCAATCTTGGTTAAACAATAACTATGATTCATTCCTTGCTCTGTATAAACTACATTAGGCAACATCATATTGTGATGATCCAAAACAGGAACTAATTTAGTAGAAACATCCTCTTGAATTTTGTTTATCCACTTTTCAAAAGCGGCTGTTTCTTTACCACGAATAATGCGAAAATTTTGAACAATAATACCTAGAAATTTTAAACTTACATCAGGAAATGGATAATTTGCTTCTTTTAAAATTGGTAATGAACTTGCCATCTTAGCCCAGTTATACCATTTTGGTAAAATCTTAGATAAAGAATCAATTGCCATTAAAGAAAAGAAGTCAGCAGTGGTAGGAACAATAAAAAAATCACTGGTCATTAATAAATTTTGATTGATCGCTCCTAGACTGGGACTCATATCAATTAAAATATAATCAGCATTAAATTTAGTAGCTGTTTTATTTAATAAATCAGTAATAGCACCTGGTAAATTTTTAAGAGCTTGAATAGAACCCGTTAACTCTTGAGCAATACCTAATGTTACTTCATATTCAGCAAATCCCACATGACCAGGTAATAAAAATAATCCTTCTTTATCCCCTATGGTAATACAATCTACTGCTTCAATTGCTCTTGGTTGAGACTCAAAAGCAGGAGCTAAACCTGTCTTAATATTTGATCTTGTATTATAAATTTCTTCAATTCTATCTTCATCTTCCTCAGTTGCTTCTCCTAAAGCCATTCCAGTTAAATTACATTGAGGATCAGTATCTACTAAAATGACTTTATATCCTTTACAAGCAAGCATCCAACCTAAATTAAAGGTTGTGGTTGTTTTGCTCACACCACCTTTATGATTAAATAGAGCAATTTTTTTGACCATTTTACTATGCCTTCTTAATTATTGAATCTGATTATTACTAACTATCTGTTAGCCAATCATTTTGATTGTACTTGATCTTAAGATGTAGTCATGTGACATCCTCCCGACGCTAACTGCTAAGAGCAGTTAGCGGGGAACCTCCCAATTCGCATTGAGATATTTCTGCCCACAGAGGTATAGAACACGCCACTTGCTCTACTTGGGGAGACCCCAAGACCGCAGTGGCTCCTCTACGCCAGTTATCTAGGCTCATCACCCCCGACACCTCGACTTGACAGACGGTTTCCTTTCCCCTGAGTCCCAGGGTAGTAGTTTCTATGCCTCGATTACAGATTTCCTGGGCAGAAGCGACATCTCTATCACATTGATATTGGCATTCTGGACAATTATGAATCCTATCAGCTAGGGTTTTTCTTACTTCTGCTCGACAATTAGGGCAGGTTTGGCTAGTTCCTTTGTGATTGACTAATCCAAAATATTTGCCCCTAATCTTACAGACGTATTTCAGAATATCCCTGAATTGTCCAAAACCTGCGTCAAGAGTATGCTTGCCCAAAAAGCCCTTAGCCATAGTACGGAAGTCAATATCTTCCATGAAGATACTATCTCCCATATCACAGACTTGATGGGCTAATTTGAAATGGTAATCTTTGCGTTTGAAAGCAATATGATTATGTTGTTTTTCTACTTTTTTTCTGGCTTTATCGTAATTATTAGAACGTTTATTTTTTCTAGCTAAGCGACGTTGCAGCAATTTCAGCTTACGTTGTTCACCTTTGAAGAATTTACGCCCTTTTTCGACAAAGCCATCAGAAGTAGCAATGATTTTAGTTATCCCGACATCCAAACCTAACGGATGTCCAAAAGGAGTCTCAACTTCAGGTAAAGACATATCAGATTGAATGCTAATAACAGCAAACCACCCGATCGCTTTTTTGAGAACTCTTACCTGTTTGATAACAAATCCATCAGGAATAGGACGATGAAGATTTATCTGGACTTTTCTCAATTTGGGTAAATTTATTTGCCACCCAGTCAACGGATTGCTTCTAAATTGAGGAAATAGTAAAGACTTCATCTGTCCGTATTTCTTGAACCTCGGAAAACCAAACCCTCTATTACGAAAAAAATCCCAAGCATCGTGCAATCTTCTAACTATAGTTTGTAAGACTTGACTGGGAACTTTACCCAATAAGGGAAATGCTTTCTTCGCTTGGGGTAATTGGTTTTGTTGCTGATGATAACTTGGAAATGGGTAATCAGCAGCCATAATGTATTCCGACTCTAAACTACATCGATCTATTGGACACTTCCTAGAAGCAATCCAGTCTTTTAGTTCTCGCAAAGCATAGTTATAAGAACGGCGACAAATTTCTAGCCATTCATCTAACATTGTTTCTTGATTGCTATCAGGGTAGATTCGGTACGAGTAGTTTAGAGTTAGCATGAATCCATGTTACCATGTAATAACCGATGTGGCAACATATATTTATCGGACGAGATTGTGCTGCCGCACGTTAATATATTGGTCGGGCTGTATCCCGACGCTAAAACATTGCGGGTACTCACCGTTCGGCTGAGCTCACGGCCGAAGCCTGCGGTTCGATGCGTCCCGCTCGTTTATAGCGCGGGACTTAGCCCGACATTTAAGTTAACTTTTAACTTCTCATTTTGCGCTATCCTAAAAGACACAAGACCACATTACGGAGGGTCATCAACCGTGAAAAAACTTTTATTCCTCATTCTATGTATCGTTGGCCTTTGGGTTGCCCTAGCCAATTTTAAAGGTTTGGCCACCCAAGGCAAATATGATTCTGTGATTGTTAATTTCCGTGAAAATTTGCCCACAGCAGTTTTAAGCGAAGAAATAAATGCGATCGCAACAAGCTACAAAACCACTGCCAGTCTCAATAGTATTTATGCCATTGACCAACATATTTACACCCTATCAGGGGATGAAAAAACCCTCAACCAACTCAAAAAATCGCCCTTGAAACAATATGTTGAATATATTGAACCTAACTATATTTATCAAGCCTTAGAAACCCCCAATGACCCCGAATATAGCAAACAATGGAACCTACAGAATATCCATGTTGAACGGGCCTGGGAAGAAACTAAAGGGGAAGGCATAACTGTTGCAGTTATTGACACCGGAGTTAGTCGAGTTCCCGACTTAAGACAAACCGAATTTGTGCAAGGATACGACTTTGTTAATGATCGCAATGATGCTTCTGATGATAATGGTCACGGAACCCATGTGGCCGGAACTATTGCCCAATCTACCAATAATAATTATGGCGTAGCTGGGATTGCATATCAAGCCAAAATTATGCCCTTAAAAGTCCTTGCGGCCCAAGGTGGGGGAACCGTCTCAGATATTGCTGATGCCATCCGTTTTGCGGCAGATAATGGGGCTGATATCATTAATATGAGTCTTGGGGGCGGTGGCGAAAGTCAGGTCATGAAAGATGCGATCGACTATGCTTATGCAAAAGGTGTGGTTATTATTGCTGCGGCAGGTAATTCTAATCAAAATGCTGCCTCTTATCCGGCCCGCTATCCCAAAGTTATTAGTGTTTCTGCCTTAGATGCGGCGGGTAAAAAAGCCCCTTATTCTAATTATGGCGCAGGGGTTGATATTTCTGCTCCTGGTGGCAGTGATAGCGGTAAGATTATCCAAGAAACCATTGACCCCAACACCGGAGAAGCCGTATTTTCAGGTTTGCAAGGAACCAGTATGGCGGCCCCTCATGTGGCCGGTGTTGCAGCTTTAGTTAAAGCTGCTGGTATTAAGCAACCAGAGGAAATATTTGCAGTTCTTACCCAGTCTTCTCGCAAAGTTCAAGAAGATCCCTTTAATCATTATGGCGCAGGTCAATTAGATGCAGGAGAAGCGGTTAAATTAGCTCTGAAAGGCAAAATTACCTTCCGTGACTTCTTCCGGTGGTTACGGGATAGCGGCTATTTAAACCCCCGTTTTTGGGTAGATGGTGGGGTTGTGGCTATCTTACCTAAACTGTTGATGGTGTTGGGTTCATATCTTCTTGCTTTCTTATTACGCAACTATTTCCCTTTTGCTTGGGGAATGCCGTTTAACTGGGGTTTAGTGTTAGGAAGTTCCGGTTTATTCTTCTTACAAGGAATTTATCTCTTTGACTTACCTCAATGGCCGTTTCGTGTCATGGGGAGTTCTTTACCCGAATTAGCCAATTCTATCCAAGGTACTGCCCTACTTAACCCCTTCTTAGGCAGTGTTTTACTACCTTTTGGGTTAATTGCCATTTTACTCGGCCATCGTAGCTGGAAATGGTTTGCGGTGGGGACTGCTTTGGGTGTTGCTTCCTGTTTAACGGTTCATGCTGCGATCGCCCCTGCGGTTTGGGGAATGCCTTCCGTTGACATTTCACGGGCATTTTTAGGGGTGAATGTCTTACTTTGTATTGGGTTAGCTTGTTTAGCGAGTAAGGGGGAAAGAGTTAGAAAAGTTTAGATTTGTCGGTATTTAGGAGGAGAATTTACAAATCTCTACCTCCTAAATCCCTCATTGTAAAAGCTATTATATAAGGCCCAATAATAGATAAATAAAGTCCTGATTTTTATAAATCATAATCATTCATAATTATCAATCACTCGCCCTTGGAAAAAGTTCCAAGTCATTGAATAAAATTAAAGTCAACTGTGAAAACCAGGAAATAGGGAACAACAAGATTTTTGAGATTTTTCACTGGTTTTAACACAGATACAAAAATTGATGTTCAAGGACTTATCTTAAGTTTAACTAGCTTCAGCAATATATTCCCACTGTTCAGTTTTTTGTCTAATTTCTTCTAACTTATTGGTCATTAAATCCCGAATTGCTTCGTGATTTTCGAGTTCAGTAAAACTTGGTTCACCTTGCAATAATTGACGTTGTTGTTCAAGATTTTCTAGTCTTTGCGTGACCTGAATAACTAGGCGGTTAGCTAAGGTAACTTTGTCCAATAACTCCTCATCCTGACTAGGTGGTGTTACAGGGGTATCTAAAAGGTTAATCACTGTCTTAATCTCTGATAATGATAGAGTAAGTTGCCGTTGGTACTCATGGAGAAGATTTGACTCTTTTTGGTATTCTTGAGAGGCTATATTTTTCATGAATTTTATCATCAATTCCGGTAAATTATTGAATCAGATGATAACATCCTTTTTCTTGAAACTCAGATTAATTTTAGACAATTTTAAGAATTATAGGAAAAATTTTGTGACCAATTTCTTAAAAAAAACAAAATTAATTAGCATATTACCCTCTTTGAACTATGTCAGGCCATAAGATAGGAATCAATTGCTTACAATAGAGACAGAGAAAATTTCTTTAAGAATTTGTATCCTAATAGGCGAAGATAGACCCATTATGACGAATGCGATTGTAATCGAGTCCCTAAAAAAAAGTTATGGTGCAGTAGAAGCTGTCAAAGACATCTCCTTTACCGTTCAACAGGGAGAGATTTTTGGCTTACTGGGGCCCAATGGGGCCGGAAAAACCACCATCATTCGCTGTTTATGTACCTTAGCCAAACCTGACAGTGGCCGTCTAGAAGTTGGGGGAATTTCTGTCTTAGACGCGCCAAAAGCTGCCCGTCGTCGTTTAGGTTATGTGGCCCAAGAAGTCGCCTTAGATAAGATGCTAACGGGGCGAGAATTGTTAGAATTACAAGCAGCCCTGTATCATCTCCCCAAACCTCAAGGGAAAGAACGCATTGAACAATTATTGACCTTATTAGATCTCCAGGAATATTGCGATCGCAAAACGGGAACCTATTCCGGGGGTATTCGCAAACGCCTCGACTTAGCTGCGGGATTACTTCATCAGCCCACTGTGTTAGTCTTAGATGAACCCACCGTAGGCTTAGATATCGAAAGCCGTGTTATTGTTTGGGACTTCCTCAGACAACTAAAAGCCGCAGGGACAACGGTTTTGATCACCAGTCATTATCTCGAAGAAATTGACGCATTAGCCGATCGCTTAGTTATTATTGATCAGGGAAAAGTGATCGCCCAAGGAACCTCCACAGAGTTAAAAAACCGTTTAGGAGGCGATCGCGTCACCCTCCGCATTCGAGAATTTTCGCCCTTTCCAGAAGCACAACAGGCCGAAACAATGCTGCAAGGACTCCCTTTTGTCGAAGAAATTATTATCAATACGGCCCAAGGAAATTCTTTAAACTTGATAGTAACACCAGGGAGCAACCCCTTAAGCAAAATTGAAAAAACCTTAGAAACCGTTAACTTACCCATTTTCAGCTTAGCCCAATCTCGGCCTAGTCTTGATGATGTTTACCTGGCCGCCACAGGAAAAACCCTGATGGACGCTGAATTAGCAGCCGCAGGAAGTCGAGATCTCAAAGCCGAGAAAAAACAACAAATGAAGTAAATTTACGAATTAGGAATTATGAGTCAAACCATTACCCCTTCTAAATTTCCAGCCAGTTTATCTCCCAATATTGTCCCCTCTGTGGATGATCAGGAAAACTTTTTGGCAGATTTTGTCCAAGAAACCTTGGCCATGACTAAACGTCTCTTTATTCAACTACAGCGTCGTCCCTCAACCTTAATAGCAGGAATTATCCAACCGTTTATGTGGTTAATTCTGTTTGGGGCCTTGTTTTATAATGCCCCTCAAGGATTATTTGGGCAAGATCTCAACTATGCTAAATTTTTATCCCCCGGCATTATTGTTTTTACCGCCTTTTCTGGGGCCTTAAATGCGGGACTTCCCGTCATGTTTGATCGAGAATTTGGCTTTCTCAACCGTTTATTAGTCGCCCCTTTAGCCTCCCGTTACTCCATTGTGGCTGCTTCTACCCTCTATATTATGGTTCTCAGCTTCATTCAAACGGCGGTTATTGTCGGGGCCAGTGCTATTTTAGGGGCCGGTTTACCCAATTTAGCAGGATTAGGAGCGATCGCGTTAATTGTTTTTCTCATCGTCTTTGGAGTCACAGGATTAAGTTTAGGCTTAGCTTTTGCCTTACCGGGCCATATTGAATTAATTGCCGTGATTTTTGTCACTAATTTACCCCTACTTTTTGCTAGTACCGCCTTGGCCCCCTTATCTTTTATGGCCCAATGGTTACAGGTGGTGGCTAGTTTAAACCCCTTAACCTATGCTATTGAACCCATCCGTTATATTTATCTTAATGGGGAATGGGCTTTCAATAGTGTCGTATTGCAGACCCCTTGGACAGAGGTTAATTTCGCCGGAGTTCTCTTGTTATTACTGGGCTTTGATGCGTTAATATTGTTAGTAATTCAACCGTTACTCCGTCGCCGTTTTGCTTAAGGTAACGCTTTGTAATTGTGTATAGGAGTGAACTTCCATCATGCTGAATAAATCTACTCAAAAACTCGCTTTCGTTTTTACCCTAGTTGGTAGTCTCACAGGACTCGCACCCATGATGGTAGCGCAATCTGTGGATTTCGGTAATACAAATCAAGATCCCTATCAAAGCAATGAAGCTAAACCTAATGGGGAAATGGGCAATTTTATGAATCCTTTGGGATTAATGCACCGTGCTAATTTAGAAAGGAGTCGTGGTGGGGGCGAATTTGCTGAAGATACCATAAATGGACTCAATGAAGCCGCTAAATCTTTTAAAGAAATACAACGGCAACGACTAGAACAACAACTTTCTGGTACTTCCAATCAAGTTAAACCTGAAAATTAAAAATAACTCAAAATCCTGACTAATAATTATCCCTCGCTTGCAATACGGGGGATTTTGTTTTATTATCTGGTATAATTGTATTGATTTATTTCTTATTTAATAATTGATACCGTAGGGGTAATTCATGAATTACCCCTACAAGAGAACAAATCAAGGAGTAAAATAATTAGATAATTGGCAATTAACAGTTAAAAATATTTTTGATTGGTTAATGATTTAGGTGATTAGAGGGAGATTTTAACTTGATGGTTTTATATTCAATTTCAGGAATTCCTACTCTCTCTTTTGCCTGTTCAATTGTCATACTACAAAGTTGACCATTTTCATCTAAATCTATCAATGTATTTTCATCTAAATCTCTTGTTTCTATCGGTGAATTCTTCGAGAAGATGATATATAGTGTGTCTGTATCTTCAAAGTATTGAATTTTCATGATTTTTCCTCTTTAAAATTTCTATCAAAAAAAGCATTATGAACTGTTTCTCCATCCTCCAACAAGATAACTCGTAAATACTTTCCCTCTTTTTCTTCAATTTTCGACCAACAACGAATTCGACCATCATCTTGAATTTGTTTTTTGAGCGGAGATTCAATCGTTCTCTCAATCCACTCTAGCTTAATATCTGCTCTATCGGGGCGAAGTCGCATTACTTTAAAATACTCTGTAAATTTCACTTAATGTTAAGAATAATAATTCTTGTCTATCTTCTTCATTAATTATAGCTATACACAGAAAAAAAAAGATAAAATAAAAATATATTTCAACTTCAATTATCTTTTAAGATAGATAAGATAGATCCACTTACAAGACGTTTGATTAGAGACAGATAAGTAGGGACAGAAAAACTTATGCTTGATATTGCTAAACTTGCCGGAAAAATTCCAGGAATTAGTCAACATTTTAAACAAGAAATGACCGCCAGTTATCAACGGTTAGAACAGGCCCAAATTATTTTACAAGAAACCCAACAAAGACAACAAGAATTAATTGAACAATACAAAACTTGGCGCGATCGCCTTATTTTTTCGGCTGCCATTCCCATCGAACCTTTAGACACTTGTTTAACCATTCCTACCCCTCCCTACAGTCATAGTGTCTTTGCAACAGATGGCTCACAAATTTCCCCTTCTCACCATGAAATTGCCTATTGTTATTTAATTAATGTGGGGCGAGTTATGCTCCATTATGGACAAAATTTACACCCATTACTTGATAGTTTACCAGAAGTTTATTATCGTCCCGAAGATCTTTATGTTTCCAAAAAATGGGGTATTAGGACAGAAGAATGGTTAGGCTATCGTCGTACAGTCTTAGAAGCGCAATTATTATCAGAAATGGGTTGCGGTTGGGTAAACCCTCCAGGGGCCCATTATCAACCAAATTTAGCCATGGTAGATGGTTCTTTAGTGTACTGGTTTTTGGACGGGTTAGCCCATGATGCCCGTGATCTTATTTTACCTCCTATTCAAGAAGCTTGGGAACAATTACGGGCTGCTCGTATTCCTTTGATGGGTTATCTCAGCGCGTCTCGTAGTGTGGAAGGGGTGAACTTTTTACGGTTACATAGTTGTACTTTTGACACCCCAAATTGTGTAGTTAACTGCATGAACTTGGGAGAAAAAAAGGCCCCTTGTCAAATTATTGAACCGTTGCGAGATACTAACCTTTGGGGACAAAATCTTGAACCTGGAGAAAGGGGGCCATTATGGCAAAGTTCGGCCCGTATTTTAGACTTGTATTCTGAACCACAACGCATCTATTTTTGTTATGTAAATGTAGGGACAGAAATTGCACGGGTGGAATTTCCTGCATGGGTAGTGGAAGATGAGGCATTATTGAATCAAGCATTAGGAATTATGTTAGCTCAAGTTAGTAAAGGTTATGGTTATCCTGTTGCTTTGGCCGAGTCTCATAACCAAGCTGTGATAAGAGGTGGAGATAGAGTGCGGTTTTTTGCATTATTGGAACAACAAATGATTCAGGTTGGTTTACAAAATGTGGGAACTTCTTATAAAGAAGCAAGAAAAAGAGGAAGTATTGCATAGTATTTTTAATATATATACCGTCATTTGTTGCAATTACTCGATGTTCTTTCATATTAACTGTTGCCTTTATTGATTTTTTTGCCAATCTTCCAATGCAGTGATAAAAAAACTAGCCGCAGGATGATTTAGGAAAGATTCTAAGGCCGAGATACTTCCTGCTTGCAACGCACTAACAATTTTTTGAGTTAACGTAAAATCATTATTTTCTTTTTAATTATAAAAATAAAAAGATTAAGGTTAATTGTCATAGATTTTGTAAAGGTTGTTTTGTTGATTTATTCTATCATACTTCAATATTATGTTTTTTGTAGGGGTAATTCATGAATTACCCCTACATTATTAAACTGACTTTAGCAAAACTTTTGTTTCAGATTCTCCGACTTTTTTCAATCGCTTACTCATCTCAAATCCTGCTAAACCGATGATTCCCCATTGACTTAATAAGGAGAACAAAACTGACATAATTTGTAAAGATTTTAGGTGATTATTGAGAAACGCTATGCTAAAAAAAGTAAATAACCAAGGGGTAAAAGATTGATGCGGTAGTCCCCCTAATATGCTAAAACAAATGGGCGGAAAAAACATTAAAATTCCCACCACTGCACCAGCGACTAAAGTTTGTTTAGGGATTTTCAGTAATAGAATTCTTTGACCAATTACCGCGTAAATTAAGATCACATTCATGCTTAAAAATAAACCGACGAAAACCCCCAAAGAATTGTTAATCGGAGCCATAATAATTCCAGGAATTAAATACAGAAACATAATCCCTAGATTAAAGGCGATCGCAAGAGTTGAGGGGCTTTTTTCTCCTAAGATTAACTCTTGTAGGAGAGAGCGACGATTTGGTTGATTTTGATGGCGATATCTAGCCCAATCATGTAAAGTTTGACGATTCGGACTGAGGGCAACCATTAAGAAACAAGCAAAGAAAACAATGAATATTTGTAAGACAGCAAAGTTCTCAAAAATATGACGCTCAAAATTGCCATTACGTCCCGATTGAAATACAAAACCTGATACAACAATGATGAAACTTGCTGACAAATAGTAACTATTTAATTTACTAAACCAAGTGGCATTAGGATTACGAAAACGTCGATCTAAGGATTGATTGATCCAATAAGTCCATAAACTATAATTGCCCAAAATGAAGCCAATTCCCAGGATAGGATTTTCCCACAATTGTTGTCCATACCAAGCTAGATTATAAAAACTTTCGTATTGCAAATTTGCTGTATCAGGAGGAAGATAGGTAGACTCAACTAAGTAGGATAATAGATTGCCTGGATAAAACAAGATTATCCAATCTAAGGGAGTATGAGAAACTAATTCACTAGAAGAAAAGGTGATACTTGTCATCATAAATAGGAAGAATAAAATCACCCCACTACCCAGAAAAGACTGAAATCCTCCTAACCCTGAACTGACTGATCCAAATAGTAAAGCTAGACTATAAAAGAAGGCACAACTAGCGATTATTCCCCCATAATAAGCTAAGATTAAGCTAGGAGAAATATGAGCTTGAAATCCTGCAATTAAATGCAAGGGAAATAAGAGCAAACAGAGAAAATAAATAACACAGGGAACCCCTAATATTTTACCCAACAAAATATTATTAGCAGAACGGGGACTTAAACGAATAAAATTAAAAGTCCCTCGATTTTCTTCTCGTGATAAATCTGCAATCAGTAAAAATATGCCAGTAGTCAACAGGATAAATAAACCAACTACGCTTAAGGTGTTAAAAATATCTAACCACCAAAGTTGCCAATTAATGACCCAATTACCAAATAAATCCTGAATACAATATAATTGTTTATAAGGTGCATAAGATCCTGTTGGTGGGGTTGCTGTACAATAACGACTATATTGAAATGGAGGATCATTCAAAGCATCAAGATCTGTGGGAAGTTGTCCACTAAAGGTTAATAAAAGTAAGATTTGACCGAGTATAGCAATTGCTCCTGCAATGCCTAAATTTCGGAAGTTTAACCTACCTTTGACTTCCCGAAATAATTGAGGGTTCCAATCTCCTAATCGATCTAAATAACTGATAAACATTGATAATTCCTCTTAGAATATTGTGTGAGTATTGCTTATTATTTAAGAAACCTGTTTATGTCCTAATTTCAAGAAAATAGACTCTAAATCTTCTTGAGTACAATGAAATTCACAGATAGGAATTCCCGCATTAATCAGCGATCGCAATAATTCTGCACTGTCTTCATCACCTCCTGAAAAATTCACCCGTAAACTATTTTGATGGGGAATAATTTCCCATTCTTCGACTTGAGGAAATGGCTTGATTTCTCGTTTTAATGTCTCTAAATCTCCTAAAGTTTTAATAATAATTTGCTGATGGGATAACCTTTGATACAGTTCTTTAAGAGAGGTACTTTCTACTAAACATCCTAATTCCATGATACCAACTGATGTACATAATTCAGCTAAATCACTGAGAACATGGGACGAAATTAAAATTGTCATCCCAATGGTTTGCAGTACCCGAATAATCTCTCTAAACTGCATTCTCGCAATGGGATCTAAACCAGAAACAGGTTCATCTAATAATAACAAAAGGGGATCATGTAAAATAGTTCTGGCTAAACTTAGCCTCTGTTTCATGCCCCGTGATAAAGTATTAATGCGACTGTCTCGTTTACTGGTTAATTGGACTAATTCTAGGACTTCTTGAACCCGACGACGACGATTAAGGGATTTAAGATGATATAGTCGAGCAAAATAATCTAAATAGTCCCAAACATTGAGATCTTCATATAAGGGAAAATCATCAGGAAGATAGCCTAATTTTTGTTTGAGACGGGGATGACTATTATCTCGTAATAAGCGATCGCCATAGATATAAATTTCCCCAGTGGTGGGTTCTTCTGCTGCGGCTAACATTCGGATTAAGGTGGTTTTCCCTGCACCATTCGGGCCAATTAGCCCATAAACTTCGCCGCTTTCTACCTGTAATTCTACCTTATTAATGGCAACTTGACGCTCAAATTGCTTAGTGAGGTTAGAGGTAGCGATCGCTAGGGTTTCGATCATAGATTAAAACCGTGACTGTACTGTTTTTATTATACAATTTTCTGATAGGGTTGATCATGCCTGTTCTCGTAAACTTTACAAAAATATGACCTTACCTAATCCTAATTCTAATCTTAATGAACCGACTCCAAGGGTTATTCGGACTCGCTCTTTAGAGTTCGACATTCTGAAAACCATTGGTATATTCTGTATTATACTGGCTCATACTTTACCAAAAACAGAGGTTTTTATTTATCAACTGAGAAACTTTGATGTTCCTTTAATGGTCATGGTTTCTGGTGCTTTATTCTGGATAACTTCTGCTAATGCTAATTATTCATACATTCAATATTTAAAGAAAAGGGTAAGTCGCTTAATTCTTCCGATTTGGTGCTTTTGGGTCTTCTTTTTTACTATTAGTATTTTGATCACTGGGGTTCAAGGAGTCCCTTATCCTTTTAGTCTTAAAGAAATCTTTTACTCGTTTACACTGTTAATTGGTGGTGTTGGTTATGTTTGGATTATTAGAGTATTTCTTTTAATTGCATTAATTTCTCCGTTTATATTAACTTTTAAAAAACAGGTTAAAAATAACTGGATTTTTTTATTGTTGATCTCAGTAATTTATGGAGGATACGAAATCTTAGTCAATTGGTTTAATAGTTTACCTCTCATTTCAATATCAAGTTTTAGCGATTTTTTGTATCAAAGAATTTTTATAAGTTTGTTGATGTCTCAAATAATTCTGTTACTGATTCCCTATAGTTTGTTATTTGCTTTAGGCATTGTCATGACTCAAATTCCTCAGAAGAAATTATTGGCAATCGCTTTAGGCTTTGCCATAATATTCGTAACTCTAGCCATCAATTATAGTCAAGATGCTGGCTCTTTTGTTTTAACTCAAAACTATAAATATCCCCCTAGACTTTATTATATTTCTTACAGTATTTTGATGACAATTGTTTCATATTTAATTGCTAGTTATGTCAGTAAGAATCATTCTAAATTTCTCAAAAAAACTTATCTAGAACAAGCATTTATTTATCTGAGTAGTTCATCATTATGGATTTATCTTTGGCATATTTTCTTTTTATACTATTGGAAACCTCTGGTGAGAATATTTGCAATTGATCCTAAAGTTATACCCGAATTTTGGGTAGTTGCTAGTTTATCAATTTTGATGGTTTATTTACAAAAGACAATTGTATCAAGCCTATGTTTAAAATTGCCTTTAGGTGAAAAAGGACTAAAATGGCTAAAAATTGCTTTGCTTCAATAAAATATCAGCATTAATTTCTTATTGTTTTGTTAAGGGTGTTAATTCTTCGGTAAAAATTGGGTACTGCTAAGGATAGATGCCTCTCTTTTGAATGCTAGAGACAACCTATGTCACTAAATTTACTGAACGACGGACAAAAGGCCCTGCAAAAACAACAATATCCCGAAGCAGTTGCCCTATTAGCTAATTTTTGCCAGAATTATGAAGATCGGCAATCACCCTTTTATCTGCAAGGGTTAATCGCTTTGGCCAGAGCATATCGCGGTAATGGCCAACAAGAGAAAGCGATCACCTTAGCCCAAACCTTGGTTAAACATTCTAATACAGAAATTCGGGAATGGGCCCAAACTTTTCTGTCTGTGGTTAGTAAGGATACTATTGCTAGTCGTCAAGAAGATAATTCTCACCAGTTTCACCAGATAGCAGGAAGGGCGAAACAAACGGGTATTAAGTTAATGATGCCAAAAATCGCCGATAGTCTCAAATTCGCCTCTGGTTTCACGATTATTCTCCTATTGGGGATGGTTTTAGCCCTCTGTTTCGGTCTATTTTTTATTGTCGATAGCAAAAACCCTGGTCTGGGATTAATGATCTCGATTGCTGTTACTTTAGTGTTTAATGGGGTAACATTTTTCCTTTCTCCCTTGATTATGGATCTTACCCAACAATGGCTTTACAAAACCCGTTGGGTCAATTTAGCAGAAATTAAACGTCAGAGTCCCGAAGCAGCAGAAGTGATTTTGCGTATCTGTCGAGAGAGAAAATTATCTCATCCCCGTTTAGGAATTATTGACGATCAAAACCCCACTGCATTCACCTATGGTTCCTTTCCTAGTAATGCGCGTGTAGTGGTGAGTCAAGGATTATTTACTTATCTTGATGATGATGAAATTGCCGCAGTTTATGCTCATGAATTAGGGCATATTGTTCATTGGGATTTTGCGATTATGACCTTGGCTTCTACTTTAGTACAGATTACTTATTTGATCTATTTATTTGTCAGGGAATTAGGCAGAAAAGGCGATGATGATAATAAGTTAAAAGATGGGATAAAATTTGCATCAATCGCGGCTTATATATTCTATGTTATTGGCACTTATTTGATGCTTTATTTATCGAGAACCAGAGAATATTATGCGGATCATTTTGCAGCAGAAATTACCGGAAACCCTAATGGACTGTCACGGGCCTTGATTAAAATTGCTTATGGTATCACAGAAGAATCCAGCAAAAATCCAGAACCAAGTAGATTAATGGAAGGAACCCGCGCCCTAGGAATTTGTGATGTAAAAGGAGCAGCATCTGCGGGAACAATTTATCAAATTACCTCAGATTCTCAACGGTTAGGAAAAGTATTTATTTGGGATTTATTTAACCCTTGGGCTAAATTAACTGAGTTAAATTCTACCCATCCTTTAACGGGAAAACGGATTCAAGCATTATGTACTTATGCTGAGCAAATGGGCATCGATTCTCAGTTTAATATGTCGAGTATTATTAAAGAAGGAAATAAACTTAACAGAAATAAACTTTTAAATAATTTTATTTTTGAATTAATTCTAAGTAACAGTCATATTATTGGGGGATTATTAGGATTAATTTTCGGCATTATTTTGACAAATACTACTAATAATATATTCCTTTTATTTAGTTTTCTTGCCTTTGGTTTTGGCTTAGGATTAATCCTGAAAACTATCTTTATCTATCCTGATTTTCAAAAGTCTCCTGACTCAGATATTTTTACTTTAATGTGTGATCCCTACAGTAGTCCTGTCAGGGGTAAACCTGTCCGACTTAAAGGTAAATTAATTGGTCGCGGTGACGCAGGTTATGCCTTTGGTTCGGACTTAAAATTACAAGATAGAACGGGAATGATTTTTGTCCGTTATGCCTCTCGTTTTGGTGCCATTGGTAACTTCTTTTTTGGCGCAACTCAAGTTAAAGATTTAATTGATAATTCTGTCGGAACGGTGGGATGGTTTCGCAGAGGTGTTGCCCCTTGGCTAGATTTAATTGAGTTATCAACTGGCGAAAAAACTGTCAAGAGCTATCATAGATTTGGTTCTTTAGTAACGGGAGCAATTATTATTATCATAGGTCTTATCTTACCCTTAATATTTCACTGATTTTAGATTGAGTTTCTTAAACAATTATTAATTATCAATTATTAATTATTCATTGATAAGTTCACCTTTTCTAAAAATTGCCCCACAATAATTCTAAATTTATCCTTACCTAAACACTCACTATAACCCATGATTTTTAGTAAGCGATTTTCATCAAATTCCGTTTTAATTTCTGGATTTCCGCAGGGATAAAAACTAATCTTATCTTTTAATGTTTCGTTGCTTTGTGCATGGCGATTAATTTCTAAGAGTAAAATTAAAACATTTAATCCAGTATAAATATCTACCTGTCGCTGCCCTCTTTTTAGATCATATTTCTGTAATTGCCTTGCTTTTTTCAAGGGTAACATATCATCAGCACTATCAAAAGATTCGATAAATTCTCCGTCACTCCAACTTAAATAAAACTCATACAATCTTTCATATAATGTAACCCAATTAAGATCGCGCTGTCTTAATAATGGCATCAAATAACTCATCACTTCATGGGTTAAATTTCCCCCTCCAAATAAGTCATAAACTTGCCATCTAAATTCTCTATCTTTAACAAAATAAGTCTTTTTACTACTACCTCCTTTTTGTGTCCATTCTTCCATACTTTCGGCTAAACATTCGGCTCCCAAAAATTCCCCAAAACTCTTATGAAAGAATTCTATAAAATTATTAACATCGGTTGATTTTTTAAAATGAAAAACAGCTAAAGTATTTTTAAGAGGATTTTTTTCTTTACTTTCTCTCGCCTTTTCAATTAATTCTTTGGCACTTTCATCACCTTTGTCTAATAAGCGATCTTCAACCATTTGTAATAAAGCACTTTCTTGTCCTGATTGTAATACACAAAATCCCGCTTCTGCTAAAACACTATGTAAATCTTCAATTTCTAAGGAAGAAAGCTGTTCATTAAAGTGTTTATTCCGTTGTTTTGTTAATACCCAAGCAACAGCTTTTTGATAAATATTGACCTTGATTTGTTCTTCTTCTCCTCTGATAAAATTGTCTAAACTTACCTGTTTATCTCGGTGCATTGCTCCTAATAAATACAACATTAAAGGTTCTCTTGATAAGTTTTTAATAGTTTCAGGACAACGCTGATTAAATAAAAATTGACGGAATTCTTGTGCTTCTTCTCGACCAACTATTTGCCCCCATTTTTCTAACCATTTGCTTTGGGTTTCATCATCCATTAACGCCAAATTAACCCATTCTAAATTATTCGACATTAATTGTTGAATGATTTCAAAGGATAAAGGTCTTCCTGTTATAATAATGCGATGACCTTGATCTGGATTTTCTTGACATTGTTGTTGGAAATGGGCCACCTGCTCTAAAAAATATTGTAAACTGTCTTTTTTTTCTGATTCTAAAATTAGTTCGTCAAGTCCATCTAAAATGAAAAGAAAGCGAGTATTTTTATCAGTTAACCAATTGTGATCACCTGTGGCAAATTCCCAATTAATGGCAGATGATAAGGTTTTTTCAAAGTCGCTTTTAAGAATTTTAAGATCTCGTAATCTAATTAAAATAGGTGTATAAATGGGATGTAAATATTGCCGTACTCGTCCAGCAAACATTCGACAAAAGACGCTTTTTCCTCGTCCTGATCCACCTTGAATAAATAAAACTTTGCCCGCTTGATGAGGATTCAATAAATGATTAATTGCCCAAGTTTCAATATTCTCAGAAGGATTATTATCAGCAACAATTCCCTCAATTACTGCTTGAATTTTCAAGGGAATATAAAGATTATTAAAACTAAAGAATTCATCAAAAACTTTCCCTAAAGGCTCTTGATCAATTTTCTCTTTAAGATATTTTTCTATTCCATAATTAAAGGTTAGTTCTTGTTGCCAATCTTTCCCATAAATAGGAGATAAATTGGGAATTTTATCTTTAATTTTAGCAAAATTTGGTTTAAGATAACGATGAGTTTTTCGAGAAACCCTTTCAACAATTATTTGAGCCTTATTTTCAGAAATTCCTGATTCTTCTAACCGTTGTTTTAGTACGTCATTAAATTGTTTAGATAACTGGGATTCATGAAAACAAATTAAGGCTTGTTCAGCATCTTCTCGTTCTAAATTAAGGGTTTGACCCAACTGTTTGATTTTTTGAGATGTGGCTGCTGAGGCAGGATCTTTGCTTAGGGTTTGTGTTAAGTCAAAATTACTTCTAAAAAAACTTTGAATACTTTCTAAATAAGCGGTTTGTGCAACTAATCCAATACTTTGTTCTAGGGTTACTTCTTGTTGATTTTTCTCAAAAATATAAGTTATAATACCAGTAGCCATAGAAACAAAAGGCAAGGAAGCTGCTGCCACTTGACCCAAGGGAGCATTTAAAATATCCAGAAAAGAAGAAACTTGATTCGCTACTTCTTTAAAAGTTTCGTTATCCTTATTTTCTTTGAGAACTCTGGCTAATTCAAAGACCTGTTTACTAGCTTCAACCCCATCTTTAACCGACTCACTCCATTTAATTAACATATCAATATTAACGATTACAAAAGAATAGGGAACGAGCAACAAGATTTTTTTGTTTACTTTCTTGATGCCAGTTCCCCGGAAATTAGACAGGAGTTCCTGTTAGATTAGCAATGGGTTGATGGGTTAAACAATGCCAATAGCAGGTAAACAAATTAGGTTGTTGAGATCTTACAGAGGCGATAGTGGGGGCAGCAGGAAACGGCCATAAACGATCAAACACAATAGTTTGGCCTTTTAAACGAAATTGCAGCAGATAAACAGAAGGAGGCGCATCTAGGGATTCCAATAATCCTTGGGCCAAATCGTACAAAGGACGACGCAAACCCCGATCAAGGTTGATAGGTTGCTCATAAGAATTAGGAAATGCCCCTTCCCCAATCACTTCCCCATAGACCAATTCCGTTGGGGTTAAGGCCACAGGTAACCATAAATCTCCTAACCAAGCATCGCCAATACTGGTTTTGTGGCCCAGTTTTTTTTCAACCCATTGTCGTCTGGCCTTAACATCCTTACAATCTTGATAAATTTTTTGTCCAGGAAAAGGCAACCAAGCTGGAATATCAATCGTCAAGGGACAATAGATCAAATTAGCATCAGGCCTTTGGGGCTTGAAGTTTTTTGACCACAGGGTAGCGGCCGCCATTACTTCAACTTGAGTAGTCGGGGAATCGGCGGCGATCGCGGCTTCAAGGGCCATCACCATTTTTTCCGTTGCAGGGGAGGCCAAATAGATTGTGCCTTCTGCTTTTACTTCAGCATTGACGATAATTAAAGCTTTACGCATATCCGTTAAATTAGTGAGCGAATATTGTCTTGTCAGTCAGGGGAACGAACTTACCACACCTCATAAATAGATTACCCATCATTACCGTTGACGATACACAGGCAAAGTAAAATGAAAACAACTGCCTTCTCCGAGAACACTATCAACCCAAATTTGGCCATAATGGACACGAATAATTTTACGGCATAGAGAAAGGCCTAATCCATACCCTTCTTTTTCTTGATCTCGTTTCAACCGGAAATGACCTTCAAAAATTCGCTCCCGCTTTTCTTCGGGAATGCCTGGCCCGGTATCACAAACACTAACTTGTATTTTTTGGGTAGTACGGTGGAGAATTGAGACAGTCACTTCTCCACCCCCTGGTGTATATTTAATCGCATTCTCAAGCAAATTGACAATCACCTGACGAATTAATTCTTCGTCTGCGTAGACTTCGGGTACATCCTGGGGGATGTCCTTACTTAATTTTAAGGTTTTTTCGGCCAATAAAGTTTGATATTGCCCTAAAATTTCTTCAGACAAAGCAGGTAAGTTAACTTGAGTGCGGTGTACCTCCAACTGAGCATTCATGCTTTTCGAGGCCTGTAAAATGTCTGTAATCAGACGGTTCATCACCCGAAACTGTTTACGGGCCTGTTGATGAAGTTGTTCTTTGAGTTTATGATGACGGGCCGTATTTTCTTGATTCTGAACCAGTTCTAGGGTTTCAACAGCAATAGAAACAGCAGTGAGAGGGCTGCGTAAGTCATGGGCTAACATTGCTAAAACCTGGTCTTTAAATTTTAGCTGTTCTAATAATTCTTCTTTATCTTTTTTGAGGCGAAAAATCTCATCAGAGAGGCGCATTAATTCGGCTGAATAGCCCACGGAGTTGATTGTACCAGAGGAATGATTCTCGTCTTGATGATTGAGGTTGATGGCCTTTTGCTGTTCTAGGGCCCCTTGCCATTTCGGATACCATTTCCTGAGTTGATTCACCAAATTGCTGCCCGCGAGGGTTTGTTTTGGTGCTGGTGCTACTTTCACTAAGGCCGGGGTAGCCACTAGACGAAAATGCTCCACAAGATGAGGTTGTTCGTGAATTTCGATGACTTCTAGCTCACAAGGATAATCTTGGGTGACTGTTTTGATATAATCTCGGATTTGCTTAATATGTTCATGAGAACTGGGACGCTCATCGACAAACAACAGTAGCTGAATCGATGGGGGCGCAGGCTGAGAGAATTCAATGGTTGTTTGGAGGTTGGGAGGTTCTAGCACTGCAACTCAATACTATATACTTACAATTAGGTTAGACTCTATTTCGAGCCGACAGCAAGCAGGAATTGGATTGATTCTAATGTTTATTGGAACCATTGGACAATTTTTTTGCAAGGCTCGGTCAGAAAAAGCTTTTTTTCTTATCCATTCTATTCTAGAATCTTAAGATAGTATAAAATCAACTAGACTTAATCTTAAAGTTTAACCGTAAAAACGTAAATCGTCACGATTGGGAATTACTATGGCTCTTGGCTACGTCGCCCTTGTCCTTCATGCTCACTTACCTTTTGTTCGACACCCGGAAAGTGACTATGTTTTAGAAGAAGAATGGCTTTATGAAGCCATCACAGAAACCTATATTCCTCTCCTTCATGTGTTTGAAGGACTTAAGCGGGATGGCATAGATTTCAAGATCACCATGAGTATGACACCGCCTTTGGTGTCGATGTTGCGCGATCCTTTATTACAAGAACGCTACGACGAGCATTTAGCGAAATTACAAGAACTTATTGAAAAGGAAATTGAGCATAACGAACATAACGGCCATATTCGCTATTTGGCTGAGTTTTATCACAAGGAGTTTGCTCAAGTTCGGGAAACCTGGGAACGCTATGACGGGGATTTGATTTTAGCGTTTAAACAGTTTCTGGATAGTAATAATCTGGAAATTATTACCTGTGGGGCGACTCATGGCTATTTCCCCCTGATGAAAATGTATCCCCAAGCGGTTTGGGCCCAAATTAAGGTCGCTTGTGAGCATTATGAGGAAACTTTTGGCCGTCCTCCCAAGGGGATCTGGTTGCCGGAATGTGCTTATTATGAAGGGGTAGAACGGATGCTGGCGGATGCTGGTTTACGTTACTTCTTGGTAGATGGTCATGGGATTTTATATGCTCGTCCTCGCCCTCGTTATGGCACTTATGCCCCCATCTTTACGGAAGCAGGGGTGGCGGCCTTTGGACGAGATCATGAATCTTCTCAACAGGTTTGGTCTTCTAAGGTGGGTTATCCTGGTGATCCTGAATATCGGGAATTTTACAAAGATTTAGGCTGGGAAGCCGAATACGAGTATATTAAACCCTATATCATGCCCAATGGTCAGCGCAAAAATATTGGGATTAAATATCATAAGATTACCAATCGTCAGGGCGCGATGTCTGATAAAGCTCTTTATGACCCCTATTGGGCGAAGGAAAAGGCTGCCGAACACGCGGCTAATTTTATGTACAACCGCGAGCAACAGGTGGGGAATTTGGCGGGAATTATGCAACGTCCCCCTCTGGTGGTATCTCCCTATGATGCTGAGTTATTTGGTCACTGGTGGTATGAGGGCCCTTGGTTTATTGATTACCTGTTCCGTAAGTCCTGGTATGACCAAAATACCTTTGATATGACTCATTTAGCGGACTATTTACGGGATAATCCTACTCAACAGGTTTGTCGTCCTTCTCAGTCGAGTTGGGGTTATAAAGGGTTCCATGAATATTGGTTAAACCATACTAATACCTGGGTTTATCCTCATCTCCATAAAGCAGCAGAACGGATGATTGAATTGAGTTATCGGGAACCTGCTGATGAGTTGGAATGGAGGGCTTTAAATCAGGCCGCCAGGGAGTTATTATTAGCTCAATCTTCTGACTGGGCCTTTATTATGCGGACGGGAACGATGGTTCCCTATGCAATACGTCGGACGCGCTCGCATTTACTGCGACTCAATAAGATTTATGATGATCTCAGAGAAGGTAAGGTTGATTCTGGTTGGTTAGAAAAGGTGGAAGAAATTGATAATATCTTCCCCAATATTAATTATCGAGTTTATCGACCTTTATAGTCTGAGGAAATTAGGAAGATGGATGATTCCTTCTTCCTAGGGGTTTGGAAAGCAAAAAAGGAAGTTGCTACCCAAAGCAAACTCCCTTTTTCTGTTAGTTAATTAGATTATACCAATTCCCTAAAGTCTAGCCACACATTCTCGTAGGGGTCAACGGCCTTTGACCCCTACAACATCCACATCTGTAGTCCAAGTTGATGAAAATGGTATTAATTACTACCACTAAAAACGACTTCGGGAAACTTAGATTGAGCTTCTTTCATGGTAACGTTTTTGTTTTGGTTACGAAGATCTTGCCAATAATTAATAACTTCCGTTGCTTGATTAAGAACTTCAATTCTTTCATTTTCAGAAATCCAATGTTTGGCTTCTAATTCATCTTTCAATTGTTGCCAAGCATCATTACGTGGCCAGAAGAAATAAGCGGTTAAGGGACTGGTTCCTTTTCCAACCACTTGATCAACTGCGATCGCTACGTTAGCATCTAACCAAAGAACTTTTAAAATAAATCTAGGCTCCAATGACCCCTCCCGTGAATAGACTACACGAATATCATTAACATACAATACTCCATTATACCCTATTTAGTGACGGTTTGACTATTAAAGAGACTCATGGCTTTTTCAACCCCTTGTTTAAGACTCATTTCCACCGCGTCTACCACTAAGGGAAAGATCTTATCGATAATAACTTTTTCGTCGGGAGAAAATCGCCCTAAAACATGGGAAATCGTTTGATCAGTATGATTAGACTTGCCGATACCAATGCGTAAACGGGGAAAATTTTGGTTGCCGAGATGGGCAATAATTGATTTCATCCCATTATGTCCTCCTGCTGAACCCGATAGTCGCATTCGCATTCGTCCGATGGGCAAATCCATATCATCATAAATGGTTAAAACATCGGCTGAATTTAGTTTATACCAATCCGTAACCGCCCGCACAGATTGTCCTGAACGGTTCATATAGGTTAAGGGTTTAAGCAAGTAAACTTTTTGATTATTGCGACTGTTTCCTTCGGCGATCATTCCTTGAAAACGGCGGTTTTCTTTCCAAGATAATTGCCAAGCATCGGCTAACTTATCCACTACTTCAAAACCAATATTATGACGAGTTTTATCATATTTTGCTTCTGGGTTGCCTAACCCGACAATGAGTTGAGGAATCATTAATGAAGGTGAGTTTTCTTGAGACATTCAGTTTGGTGTTAGGTTTGTTTATCAATGGACAATTGACAATGGACAATTGACAATTGGTTAATTTGGTTTAAAACCTCCTCTTTTAAGGGGAGAAATTAAAAAATTTTTCCTTATTTTCAATCCTCTACCTTTTAGGTAGAGGTAATTGTCAATTGTCCATTGTTCATTGTCAATTGTTGAAGCCAGTCAAAATCTTATCCTAGGGGCTTAATAATATCAAGCCCTAAGAACTCAACTATAACAAAAAAGCAACAAGGTTAACGTGATTTTAACCTTCCTGTTAAATAATGATAACAGTCAATTTCTAGAAATAAAAGCAATTTTTTAGGTTCATGACCCACGTTTACGACTTATTGTTGAAAGGGGGCCTAGTGATGTGGCCCTTATTAGGTTTATCTGTCTTTACCATCACCATTGCCTTAGAGAGAACTTGGTTTTGGATACGTCTTTTGAGTCAAGAAAATCGCATTGTTCATGATGTTTTAGAAACGGCTCGTTACGATCTCGATGAAGCTCAAAAAATTGCTCAACACGCCCGTTTTTTGCCCATTGGACGCTTTTTATTGGCTCCTTTACAATTAAAACAACCCACACCGGAAACCTTTCGTTTAGCGATGGAAGCAAGGGGAGATAAGGAGTTTATTGAAATGCGAAAAGGGGATAAATTTTTAGAAACAGTGATTGCTGTTGCTCCTTTATTGGGATTATTAGGAACGGTAACAGGTTTGATGACAACTTTTAGTAATTTAAAAATTGGAGAAGGAGGAAGTGCAGCAGAAACATCGCAAGCTGCAGCAGGTATTTCTGAAGCTTTAATTACCACAGCAGCAGGTATGATTGTTGCTATTCTAGCTTTATTAATTTATCGAGTTTCTGTTACTTTTCAAGCCGGCCAAGTTGATTATTTTGCAGAAGTAGGAACAGAATTAGAACTAATTTATCGTCAATTTTGGTATGAACCTTCTGTTGAAAATAAGCAAAGAACAACTGTTTTACCGCCCTCTAGTTCCATTACTGTTGAAAATTATTAAAGGAAATATATGCGGTTTAAACAACAGCGAGGCTCATCAATTCCTGAAGTAAATTTAGTGCCAATGATTGACGTTATGATGTCAGTTTTAATCTTTTTTATTATCACATCAATGACATTAACGGGGCAGAATTTAGGGAATATTAATCTTCCTAATAGCAGTATTAAAGGGGAATCTAGTCAGAATAAAGAAAACCCCAAAACTCTGATTGTTGGCTTGAATAATCAGGGTAAAATTTTAATGGCTAATCAAACTATTACGGAACCTAAATTAATTACAAAAATAACAGAATTTTTGTCTAAAAATCCATCAGGACAAGTGATTATAAAAGCTGACAAAGAACTTTCTTATCAGCAGATTTCTAGCTTCTTAAAAAAGATGGGAACCGTTAGTGATCGCTCAGTATTTTTAGCAATTGATGAGAAAAAATAAGGAGTAATATGCGCTTTAAAAGTCAACGTTATAGTTCTTCAATGCCAAATATTGATATTATACCGATGCTCAATGTTATAATTGCTGTGTTAGCTTTTTTTGTGGTTGTTTCTATGGAATTAACCCCCAGTCCCCAAGGGGTTAATATTCAGTTACCCAGTGAGCAAAAAGCTGAAGATGAACCCATTGAAAAACAACCTAATTACTTATTAATTACCATTCAATCTAATGAGAAGTTTAAAATAAATGAAAATAATTTAGATAATTTAGAGCAAGTTATGTTACCAGTCCAATATTATTTGAATCGAGAGAAACAGGGAATAATATTATTAGTAGCAGAACCTAATGTTTCCTATGAAAAAGTGATTCAAGTATTAACTAAATTGCGAAATGTGGGAGGGGAGCGAGTTTCTTTAGGATTTGAAGGAGAATAAAAAAATGGTTTGTAAGGAAATTAAAACAATTTCCGTGAGGTATTGTTATAAAGTATGTCGGATTCGGTAATAGTGTTCAAAATTTCGTTAACATTGTTAGGTAGTTATTTATTTGCGATCGCAGTATAATTTATTATTTTATGGAGTTAGAGTCAAAAGATGGAGTTCGAGTGGGATGACCAAAAGAACAACATCAATATCAAAAAACACGGGATCGACTTTAATTTTGCTAAGGAAATTTTTTCAGGAGTCTGGATCTCAAAACCTGATAATCGCAGAGACTACGGCGAAGAAAGATTAATCGCTTTGGGACTTTTAGGAGAATTTATCTTAGTTACGGTGTATACTCTACGAGGGCAGAAAATACGGCTTATATCTACAAGACGCGCTAATGCAGAGGAAAGGAGGATTTATTATGAGTATGTCGAGAGAGGAACAATTAAAGATCCTTGGTCAGATAAAAGATTCTGATATAGATTATTCAGATATACCTGCTACTGATGCCAAATTTTGGCAAGAAGCTACTGTTAATCCTCCGATAAAAGTTCCCGTAACTCTACAGCTTGATCCCTCGGTTGTTGCTTGGTATAAACAGCAATCTTCCCAAGAATATCAGACTTTAATTAATGCCGTACTAGAAAAATATATGCTAGAACATAATTGTTAAGTGTGATCGCTACAATTTAATAATTCTTTATACTGCTCTCTCTGACCAGCGATTCAGATTTTGGTTTTTTTCATTGTATTGATAGCGATCGCCTTGAACCTTAAGTAATATTTTATTATTGAGGTTTATTAGGGTTATCTGGCCATAAAACTAAGAAAGCACCACTTCCTTTTAATTTTACAATACTCATATAAAAAACCACATTAGATGAATTTTTTGCTTGATATAATATGGAGTTTCCATAGTCAGGTTGTAATTGAGTAATTTCAAATCCTAGTTCATTTTTTACGACGGGTTCTATATAGTCAAAATAAGCATTAGTAGGATTAGTTTGTGGAATATTTAATGAGCCTAATATCCCTGATTTTAGTTGTTCTTGTTCAGTTAAAAAGAAAGAAATTTGTTCATCTTTAATAAATTGTATGGGCAAAGTATCTAGGTACTTTTCCATTTCCGCTAAATCATTGGTACTTTGTTCTAAGCGTTTTAAAATTCTGGGACGTAATTCTTCAAGTAAACTAGAACCTGCTTCATTAGCAACGGCAGAATTATCAATTTTTGCCTCTGGTAAAGGTTGAGAAGGGGAAGGTTTTGGACTAGGTTGACTACTCGGAGACGCTTTTGGGGTTGGGGTTGGTTTTGTTTCTTTTTTGGGCGGTTGTGAGGAACTTTTAGGGGCAGAATTTTGAGGCTTGGGGGTTATTTTGGGCTGAGGAGAAGGTGATGAAATTTGTGGTATTTGTTGGCGTGGTGCTGTAATTTTAGGAAGACTAGGTGTAGGTTTAATTCTAGGAGGAGACTTGACAGGGGTAGGAGTTGGTTTAGTTTGAGAAGTGCTTTGAGAAGAAGGCGGTATTAACCGAGTAATTTGCACTTTTTCTTTAATTTCTTCTGGTTTCTTGGACTCTGGTTTAGAAGCAGAAGGAAGGGGTAAATTAAGCAGCCAGCCATGCAAAACCAGAGAAATAACGAACATAGGCCGAAATAAGAACCGTAAGCTTAAAAACAAGTTTTTCGTCTGCTTAATCAATTTCATCTGACTCAATATCAATGTTCTCAACGCTAAGGTACAAAGTTTTTGGGGTAAACATTCCCTTTTAGATGATAGTCATAAATTTACCCATTTGTTGCCCTCAATAGAGAAACTTTTTTAGATAAAAATTAACAAGAGATTAAGAAAAAATTAATAAATATTTATTTCCCAAAATTTAATCATTTATTTACTTATTATTAACCCAGTTAGACCATTTATTTGAAATAATAGATCGGGCTTAAATCTAGCCAATAAGTTCAATCTCAAAGCAGAGGATAGTCAAGCAATGAACTTTAGAATCAATCGTTGGCTTTTCGCTAGTGCATTTGCCCTAGGTTTAGCCTTAGTTAGTTTGACCAATATTCCGGTTAATTCTCAAGGTCGTGCAGTCATTAAAATTGATGGTTCGAGTACAGTTTATCCCATTACTGAAGCTGTCGCTGAGGAGTTTCAAAACAAAAAACGGGGTTCGGTTCAAGTAACAGTTGGTATCTCTGGAACAGGGGGCGGGTTTAAGAAATTCTGTTCTGATAATAATGCTGTTAAGACCGACATTTCTAATGCTTCTCGACCCATTAAAGATAAAGAGAAGGAAATGTGTAAAGCAGCAGGAGTTAAATATTTAGAAATTCCTGTAGCTTATGACGCAATTACCGTTGTGGTTAAAAAAGATAACCCTTTAACTAATATTACAACGGCGGAACTTAAAAAAATGTGGGAACCCGCAGCTACAAAAAAAATCATGAAATGGAATCAGGTAAATTCCAGTTGGCCTGATGCTCCTTTAAAGCTTTATGGCCCTGGTGCTGACTCAGGAACCTTTGATTATTTCACGGAAGAAATTATGGGTAAATCAGGAGAAAGTCGTACTGATTATACGCCTAGTGAAGATGATAATGTGTTAGTTCAAGGGGTTGGTAATGATAACAAAGCCTTGGCTTATTTTGGGTTTACTTACTACGAAGAAAATGAAAATAAACTCAAAGCGTTAAAGATTGATGGGGTCGCTCCTTCATCTAAAACAGTCAGTGATGGGACTTATAAACCTTTAGGTCGTCCTATTTTTATTTACGTTAATCTTGAAGCTGCAAAAAGCAAACCTGCTGTTAAAGAATTCGTACAATACTATTTAGACAATGCGCCTAAATTAGTCAAAGAAGTACGTTCTATTCCTCGTACAGACTATCAAGCTCATAAGCAGAAGTTTACTCAAGCTATTCGCTAAATTATGACACAACCTTTGTCTAAGGAAATTCATCAAGGGCAAATTTATTCTCGTTTTGTCCGCAATTTGCGGGAGAAAGTGATAGAGTTTGCCCTTTTTATCGCAGCTTTTTCTTCTGTTGCTACAACCTTCGGAATTCTGGATATTTTAGTAACAGAATCTTGGCAATTTTTCCAACAAGTTCCCATCATTCAGTTTCTCACAGATACGGAATGGACTCCTCTATTTAGTGACAAACATTATGGAATTTTGCCATTACTATCAGGAACGTTAGTCACCTCAACAGTCGCGCTTTTACTGGCAATTCCTTGCGGAACGATTGTGGCAATTTATTTGAGTGAATTTGCCTCACCTAAATTAAGAGAATGGGTTAAGCCAAGTTTAGAATTGTTAGCATCTATTCCCACAGTTGTTTACGGCTATTTTGCCTTATTAGTTGTCACTCCTTTGTTACAAAAAGTATTACCAGATTTGCCTACATTTAATATGTTAAGTGGTGGTTTGGTGATGGGATTAATGATTCTTCCCCTAATAAGTTCAATTAGTGAAGATGCCATGCGATCAGTCCCAACTTTTTTACGGGAAGGCTCCTATGCAATGGGTGCAACCCGTCTTCAAACAGCATTAAAAGTGGTTTTTCCCGCCGCTATTTCTGGTATTGGGGCTGCTTATATTTTAGGGGCTTCCCGTGCAGTTGGTGAAACAATGATTGTGGCGATCGCTGCGGGTTTATTACCTCAATTTACCTTAAATCCTCTCGATCAAGGCGCAACAATTACTGCTTATATTGTACAGGTAAGTTTAGGAGATTTACCCTACGGAACCCTGGAATATCAAACAATTTTTGCTGCTGGATTAACCTTAGTATTGATGACGTTACTGTTAAATATAATCGGTTATTTCTTGGCTAAACGTTATCGAGAAAATTATTAATTTTATGGCTCAAACAAAGTCAAATCAAGTTCGTTCTGAAATTTCCCGTCGTAAACTCATTGATAGTTTATTTGCTATTCTTGGGTTATTGATGATTTTTGTGGCCACCTTCATTTTGTTGGGGTTAATTTTACAAATTGTCATTGAAGGAATTCCCCGTTTAAACCCTCAATTTTTTACCTCTTTTCCTAGTCGAAAAGCGGAAAATGCAGGTATCCTTTCTGCTTGGGTAGGAAGTAGTTTAGTCATGTTAGTAACTGCAGTTGCTGCAATTCCTATCGGGGTAGCATCTGGTATTTATTTAGAAGAGTATGCCCGCAAAAATTGGTTAGCTGCTATCATTGAAATTAATGTCACTAACTTAGCTGGTATTCCTTCCATTATTTACGGTTTATTAGCATTAGGATTATTTGTTTATCGCTTAGAATTAGGTCAGAGTATTTTAACTGCAGGATTAACATTAGCTTTGTTAATTTTACCTATTGTTATTGTTACTACTCGTGAGGCAATTCGGTCAATTCCTACTAGCTTAAGAGAGGCAGCCTTTGCGGTAGGAGCAACAAAATGGCAAACTGTATGGGATCACATTTTACCCTATTCTTTAGGCAGCATTCTAACAGGAATTATCATCGGATTAGCCCGCGCTATTGGTGAAACTGCCCCAGTTATTACCATTGGTGCATTAACATTTATTGCCTTTTTGCCCGATTCACCTTTTAATAGCACTTTCCCTTATTTTCCCCTGCAAAATACCTTTCCTTTCTTTAATTTTCAACAATTTTTTGCTTGGTTAAACGCACCTTTTACTATTTTACCCATTCAAATGTTTGCTTGGGTATCTCGTCCTGAACAAGAGTTTCAAATCAATGCTGCTGCTGCGGGAACAGTTTTATTAATGATGACTCTTGGTATTAATGGGTTAGCAATTTATTTACGTTATCGTCTACGTCAAGGAATTAAATGGTAGAACAACTTTCTGACAATTCAGCTAATTTAGAGAGCGTTAATTCTAAAGCAGAAGTCAAAAATTTTAATTTTTATTATGGTAATTTTCATGCCATTAAAAATGTTAATTTAACGATACCTGAGCAAAAAATTACTGCTTTAATTGGCCCATCTGGTTGCGGAAAAACAACTTTACTGCGGTGTTTTAATCGCTTACATGATCTCTACCCAGGAAATCGTTATGATGGGGAAATTAGAGTTGATTCTTTAAATATTTTAAGCCCTACTGTTGACCCTATTGAAGTGAGAATGCGAGTCAGTATGGTCTTTCAAAAACCTAACCCTTTTCCTAAGTCAATTTATGAAAATGTTGTCTATGGACTGCGGGTAAGGGGTGAAAGAAATCGCACTATTCTTGATGAAAAGGTAGAAAAAGCATTACAAGATGCTGCTTTATGGGATGAGGTAAAAGATCGCTTAAATAACTCTGCTTATGAGTTATCTGGAGGTCAACAACAAAGGTTATGTATCGCCAGAGCATTAGTAACAGAACCGGAAATTGTTCTCTTTGATGAACCGACATCAGCACTTGATCCTATTGCCACTAATAGTATTGAAAAATTAATGAGTGGACTACAACAAAAAGTTACTATGATTATTGTCACTCACAGTATGCAGCAAGCGGCGAGAATTTCTGATTATATTGCTTTTATGTATTTAGGAGAAATGGTAGAATCTGGACTAACTGAGGAGATTTTTGATAGTCCTTCTCAAGATAGAACGAAAGATTATATTAGTGGGAGAATTGGTTGATTTTAGGTTAGTAATTACCTTATTGTAGGGGTTAACGGCCGTTGACCCCTAGCACTTTTTAGCCACTACACCAATTATCTAAGGATAACGCTTCTGTGGCTTCAGGATATTCTTCTAAATATTCTTCTAAGGCAGTTTTGTTAGGCTTTTTACCCTCTTTAAATGCTACTTCTGCTTGCAATTCTTCGACTAAAAGCCAGGCTTCTTGACATCTTTGAGAATCATGAGAAAATTCTTGACAAATATGACGTGCTTCTTTTGTTTTTTGTTGAATTTGTTGGATTAATATTTTCTCTCTAGGGTTTTCTAAAAAATCACTCTTACTTAAAATATCGGTGACAGAAATAATTCCTATAAGTTCATCTTTGATGACGGGAGCGCAACGAATTCCTGTATTTTTAAAGAGTCTGGCTACATAATTAATGTCTAAGTTAGGATTAACGACAATACAGGGTTTAGTCATAATTTCATAAACTCTGATTTTTTGTGGATCTTTGCCATAAGCTATAACTTCATTAATAATATCAGTTTCCGTGATAATTCCATAGGCATCTTCAGGATAACGACGATCTACAATTAAGGTACGAATCGCTTTTTCTCGCATTAGTTTAACAGCTTGTAGCACGGTGGCTGAACTGCGAATTTTAATAACTTTTTGGGTCATAATATCGACAACTTTAAGCATTTAAAAACCTCATTTATTTAATAATTAGCTATTTCCAGAGTCTAGAATTGTTTGGACAGTTAATGATAATTCATTAAAGATTTTTGATTGAAGTTGTTGTTGATATGTAAAGCTATTTGAGTAAATGTCGAAAGGTAGGTGAGTTCATTAGATCTAATTTTCCCTCAACTAATTCATAGCGGTTGTCTGTGCCATCATCATAGGTACAATAGTCTTCAAAGCTGTACAGTTTTTCTGTGGTTTGTAGGGACATTTTAATTAATAGATTTTTTAACTATATATAACTATTATGACATTAATTTTCTGAAAAAGTTAAGAATTTTACATTTATTAAATAATTTAAGTTAAATATTGGTTGATCTTTTATCATGAACATAGAGACAAATAAATTTATTAATTGTGAAAAAATGTCTAGATTTATCAAAGCACAAGTATTTAGTGCATTATGCGTTCCCACGGAAGATATTATTAATTGGGCAATTTCCCTGTTAATAATGGGTTATGATAGCCCGAATCTTCGCATTTTAGCAGGGCTTACCCATCTTAATAATCGCTCAGAAGTTGCTCATTATGTAGACAAAACCCTTGAAGAATTAAAGATTCCTAAATTGGAGGGAAAAGCGGCAGTTATTGCTTATACTTCTGTCATTTTAAGAGACTTTCTAGATGGACATATTTCCCAAAATAAAGCCATTGGAGAAATTTATCAATTATGTTTATCCTGGGACTATTTAGAAGAAATTTATGATTTTTATTTGCTTTGGAATGCTTTAGATGATTTCAGATATGATGATATACAGTTTTACTGGCCAAATGCTACAAAGGAAAACATTTCTAGTATTATTAGAGAACAAGCTCAAAAATGGCTAGAAAAACATAAGTAGATACATAAAATTAATCCCCCAAAATTCTTATGGGCAGGTTTTGTAGGGGCGGGTTTTTTATAAAAGTCCATGATTCTAACAAAAATGTTATATTAACCAGCCCTGCCTTCGGTAATTAATTTTGTTTAAATTAACATCAAATACTCTATTTATAAAACCTCAATTTTGACATTCTTCATAACCGTTTTTAGAAATTCGTTTATCTTGTGGACACCAACTTTCTAAATCAACGATATAAGAACTTCCACGAATTTGTTTTTGTATTTCGTCTAGTTTATTTTTAGCATCATCTTTAGTTTTAAAATTAGTAATTACTGTTCTAAACCATCCTCCTCTTTTAAAGATTATTATTTGTTTATTTTGTTTATTTTTTAGAGATTTACCAATATTAGTATTTTGGGATTCTTGAACTTCCCATTGAGCAGATTCTAAACTATTATCTGCACCAATTACTATTGCCCAATTTTGTAAGATAGTGGGAGTGGGAGTAGTAGTGGTAGTGAGAGGTGAAGTAGGAAATTTTTCATCTAAAATGTTCAATAATTCTTCGGCTATTTTATTAAAATTACTATTAGTTAGATCTTCTGTTACAATTCTAAATTCTCCTTTCCAATTTTTCTGAATTACAAGTTGTTTTTTTTGCATCATATTCTGAATAGCGGCTTTTGCATCGTCTTTCCATTTTTTATCTTGCTCAACTATCTCTAATAAAGCTTTGAGTATTTTTAATTTAATTTCTTCAGAAGCATTATGAAAGCCAATATCAGCTAAAGCTTTTATTCCACTTTTAGTAGGCTCTATCCTAACAAGATCTATAGCTAAATCTTTATTATCTAATGAAGAAATAGTCAAGATAGCGGTTTGTTTTTCGATTTCTTTGATTTGTTCATTATCGTTCATGGTGACTCCTAAAAATTTATAAATATCGTTTGAGCATTATTTTTTTTCTTAAACTATTTCTATTATTACATTTTTTTGTCAAGAAACAATGATAATTTAATATTTTAAAAATAAACAATAAAAATATTGTTAAACTCTCAAAATTTAATAATGTTCTGAGAGTATTGGCAGAATTGGCTAATAATTTAAGAAATTAGGGTTTCATGAGATTGAGCAATAATCCGTTTTAGCTGCTGAATTAAATTCAGGGCTTGCTCATAAGCCATCATTTTTTCCTGTTGTTTATATTGTTCAAGAGCTATTTTAAAATCATGAAAAGCTGCCTTTTTAAATCCCAAATTTTGCTCAACAATTCCTCGGTTGACATAAGCTGATGTTGACTGAGGATTTAATTTGATGACTTCATTAAAATCTTGGAAAGCTAATCGATAATTTCCACTTTTTTGATAGGCATAAGCTCGATTATAATAAGCTCTATCATTGTATTTATCTAAAATAATAGCGTGGGTTAAGTCAGCGATCGCCAATGAAAAATCTCCTAGTTGTAAATGTACTAATCCTCGATCATAATAAATCATTGCTTTAGGAGAAGCCTCTTTTAATTGATGAGACTGTAAAGCCTTCTCATAACCTTCCAAAGCTCGCTCATAGTCCTTTAATTGAAAATAAACTAATGCTTGATTATAATAAGCACGATAATCATTTTGATCTCGTTTAATCACTTCTTTATAAGCGGCTAAAGAATCTGAAAAATTACCTAAGCGATAATTAGCCATTCCTTGATTCAAATAAGCTTCTATATTCTCTGAATTTAAGCTTAACGCTTCTGTACAATCTTGTTTAGCTGACTGATTATTATTTAATTGTAAATGAGCTAAACAGCGATTAGTATAAGCAGCAGCTATTAAGGGATTATCTTCATCAATAACTTTGGTAAAATTCAAAATAGCTTGTTGATAATTTTCCTGGTTGAGATGAATAACGCCTTGGTAAAATAGTTGAGAAGATTGAGAGGTTTGAGATAAATCTGAATTAGCTTGTGATGAAAATCCCACACAAAATAAAACAGTGACTAGCAAGATAATAAACTTCAGGAAGTCATTAGAGTAATTTTTCATCATTTTAGCCTCAACTTGATTTGGCAATGAATAATTATTATCCTAGGAAATTTATTCATCTATTACCAACTGTCAAAGATTGAAAAAAAATTAAGGATAGGACTTATGCACAAGCATCTGGGTAGGGGAAATTCATGAATTTACCCGACAAGAAACGCAATTTAGAGAGCATTGTATAAGTTCTGAACAATAAAAATATGTTAATATTTCTTGATTTTTAAAGCAAAAAAGACTATTATATAAAAAGATAAAATCAATTAAATTTATCTAAAATTATCTAATGCTGGCTATAGACAAAGAAAATTATTCATCATTTTTTGCTATTTTCAGGCATAATAAAAAGCAATTGAGTCGCCCCTAAGTAATCCTAATGTCATCTTCTGATCATAGTCCCTATAAAAGTAGACTCTTTAACTTTCTTAACCGTCAATCTCTACGATTGCGCGATCGCCTATTTCAGTCTGCCCAACATCTCAAAATAGCAGTGGAATGGGGAACACAAATCCTCATTTACCCCATCTATCTCATGGTACAAGCGGGACGCAGCACCAAAAAAAGGCTAGGAAACACCTTTAAACAAGCCGTCTTACCCCATCAAACTGCCGAGACACCCTCAAATACCCTAACGGTAGATCGTCCCCTCAAACGAGTCTTAAATGAAGCGGAACGATGCTTAGAAGAAACGGTCATATTAGATGAACAAAATCAGCAAAATTCTCCACCCTTAACGAATTTAGCCCAAAAAATTCAAGAATCTCTCTTAGATCCCGATTCTATTCTTAAAAGTTTAGACAACAACTCGACTAACCTACCCCTTCTCATCCAAGGAATGGCCAGTCATATAGACAATCATCATTTAGTCTTAGTCACTGAAGATAACACAACCCTGGATATTTTGTCTGAGTCCCAACAAACCTATTTACAAAGACAAATTCGCCTAGAAACTGCTAATTATTGGTATGATTTAAAACAAGGCCAAACCCAAAAAAAATTAGGATTAATCCCTACATTTTCCCAAGGAAAAGAGCAGCAAGTTTTGCCTCCTATTCGTTGGTTTTGGCAGATTATGCGTTGGGTGCAAACCAGTCCCGTTGCGATCGCAATTGATCTATTTGGAGAATCATCTCTCGTCTCCTCTCCTCAAGTCATCCCTTCAAACTCAAGTGAAACTTTCCCCCTATTGACGCAACTTGATCATCAATTAGCTAACTGGGAAAATACAGTTCCAGACGCATCTTTAGACAAGTTAGGACAACTAAAAAAGATTATTCAAGAGGCGATAACTTACTTTTTGGGGAAAACTTCTAAGCATAAATTATCTTCTTCCTTAGATAATAACCATTTATTAATCGAGGGTTCTGAGTCCCTTCACGTATTAGAAAATAAAACTCAAAACCAACTGCTACAACCGTTAAAAAATTGGGGAGAAAAGTTAGAAAAAAAAGCTAATTCATCCCTGAATGCTAATAATTATGATCCGTTTCGTCTGCAACTTTTGATTTATGCAGCAATTGATTACTTTTTTGGTCAAAAATCTAAAAATAGTAAATTAAAACAAAATAAATCCGACAAAATGTTAACATCATCTAAGGCTTCTCAAAAGGTATTTAATAGTGAAAAGGTAGAAGATCCTTGGTTATCTTGGGATGATTTATATGGGGAAACTCCTCCGATTTCTGCTGATGGCACTAACCCGATTTCTCCTGTATTTTTACCCCAGTCTGAAAAGTTACCAAACAATCCGATAAAATCTCTAAAAAAACAGATTAAACGTCAATTAAACCCCCAAGAATCTGCTCAATCTTTAAGCAAAAGCAAACCAACTCCCAAAGCGATTATTACTCCTAAAAAAGTCAATAAATCTATCATTAAAACTTCTCCTAATCCTTCATCAATTAGTCAACCTTCCCCTAACAATAAAATAGATCAACTCACACCAGACTGGGTAGAAACAGAAGCGAAATCAACCGGATATGTCAAACATCCATTAGTCAAGGTGTTAGAATGGCTTGATTTAATTATTGATCGGTTAGAAAAATGGGTAGTTAAATTATGGCGATGGTTACGCAAATTGAAACCATAGAAAGTATATTGTTTGAATTATTCTCATCACTTAACTCTCCCAAAACTTATCATTGATTCATTAATTATTAATTATTCATTGTTCATTGTTCATCTTTACCCTATACTATAGTAAGAATTAAATAGCAGGAGCTATCAAGTGGAAAAAAAAGCAATTGTAATTACAGGTGGTAGTAAAGGAATTGGTCGAGCAATTTTAGAAAAATTTGTCAGTGAGGGTTTTATTCCCTTAATTTGCTCTCGAAATCCTGAGCATTTAGAAACCCTTAAAACCCAATATCCTCAGATAAAGTTACATTGTTTTTTGGCTGACTTATCCCAAAAAAGTGAAGTTAAACGGTTTGCCCAATTTATTCGGGATACAGGTTTAACAATTGATGTACTGGTGAATAATGTGGGCTTATTTATTCCAGGACAAATCTGTGATGAACCCGAAGGAAATCTGGAATTAATGATGCAAACTAACCTTTATAGTGCTTATTATCTCACCAGGGAATTGATAGACCCATTTATTAAGCAAAAACAAGGACATATCTTTAATATGTGTTCAGTTGCCAGTATCATACCCTATCCTAAAGGTAGCTCTTACACTATTACTAAATTTGCTCTCTTGGGCTTCTCCAAAGTGCTACGAGAAGAACTAAAACCCCATAATATTAAAGTAACCGCTATTTTACCTAGTGCCACCATAACCGATAGTTGGCAAGGGACAGATTTACCGCTTGAACGCTTTATTCAACCCGAAGATGTAGCGGATCTCGTATATGCTTGTTATGGTCTATCTCCCTATTGTGTACCAGAAGAAATCTTGTTGCGTCCCCAAGCAGGGGATATAATTTAATTTTGAAAATTTTCTAGGTTAATCTCGAATTATGGTTAAAATTCTCTTTGCAGCTACCTCAGTCGGCTTCTTAGGATCTGGTTTTGGTGGAGGGGCAGAACTAACATTATATAATATTGCCACAGCATTGCAGCGACGGGGTTATGAAGTAGAAGTAATGGCCGCTGCGGGATCTAAATTGCCAGATATTCCTGTGATTGAAATTGAAGGTAATGTACAAATTTCCGCCCAAACCCAAGATCGAAATACCCCAATAATTTTGCCTCCTAATTCCTTACTGGCTAATATGTGGGAATATGCGCGATCGCAACAAAATCGCTATGATTTGATTTTTAATTTAGCCTACGATTGGCTTCCGATCTATCTTACTCCCTTTTTTCAATGTCCCGTAGCTCATATTATTGTCATGAGTTCGATTTCTCAATTTATGGATGAGGCCGTGATAAAACTGGCCCATGAATATCCTCTACAGGTGGCTTTTTATACTCATGCCCAAATCGAGACATTTGGCTTAAAGAATGTGCGCCTTTTATCTAATGCCATTGATGTAGAAGCTTATAGCTTTTCTCCTACTGCCAAAAATCAATTGGCTTGGGTGTCGAGAATTTCTCCCGAAAAAGGCTTAGAAGATGCGATCGCTGCCGCCCAACAGGTTAAAATGCCCTTGAAAGTGATGGGGATGATGCAAGATCCTGATTATTGGCAAGCTATCTGCAATAAATATCCTGATGTTGATGTAGAATACTTAGGATTTCTCTCTCAACCAGCTTTACAGGAGGCGTTAGGTAGTTGTAAGGGGATGTTGATGACCCAAAAATGGGTAGAGGCTTTTGGTAAAGTGGTAATTGAAGCTTTAGCCTGTGGTGTTCCTGTTATTGCTTATCGACGGGGAGGCCCCGCAGAGATCATTCAGGACGGAAAAACAGGATTTTTGATTGAACCAGACAGTATTCCTGACTTAGTGGCTAAGATTCCCCGTTTAGATGAGATTAACCGTCAAACTTGTCGTCTTCAAGCAGAAGATGAGTTTTCTTTAACCGCTATGGGCGATCGCGTTGAACGTTGGATTCAAGATATACTGTCAGTTAGAGGGAAAAATCAATCAAAGTTTAATTAAAAAACTTTTTTGATTAAAAATAAAAATTAAAACTTCAATCATTTGGTGTTTATTGATACTTTTTGGGGTAATTATTTAAGTTTTGTATCAATTTCTTCGAGATTTAGTCGGAAAAAATCTGAGAATTGCCTGGGAAATAAGAAGTTTTTTGTAGTTATAATAAATTTCTTCCCAAACGGATGTAAAATCGCCTGTAAATTGTTTAGTATTTTCAAAGAAAGTCTAATCAGACATTCGTTCAATCTCTGGAATCAACAAGACAAATTTGATGTGAGGACAACAGACATGAATGCTACAATAATCCGACAACTTTGGTCTATTGTCGAAGAAAGCTCTGATAAAACTGTCATGAGTTTAGATGACTCTGACTTAGTTAACCAGTTACTCGGTAAGCTCAATGCAAGGCAAAACCTCTCTCCCGAAGATTGGTATGTTATGAGTGATTACCTCAGTGCTAGAACCCTTCTAATTCGGGAAATTGCCGAATCTCTTTAAGGTTACGGAAGAAGATGGGAGCCGAATAATTGAGAAAATGTTACATAATGTAAAGAGATAAACCCGGTTAACCAAATCCTATGGCCCAATCTTCCTTAATAAATTCCCTGTCCTTAAAGGATGAAAAAACCTGGATCTGGCGAGGTTTTCCCATTACTTATCAAAGTTGCGGCGAAACGGGGCCAGCCGTTATTCTGGTACATGGGTTTGGTGCATCTTGGCAACATTGGCGCAAAAATATCCCCGTTTTAGGGCAAACTTGTCGTTGTTATGCCCTTGACTTAATTGGGTTTGGGGGTTCGGCCAAACCTACTCCTAAACAAGAAATTGACTACACTTTTGAAACCTGGGGACAACAGGTTGCTGATTTTTGTCAAGAAGTGGTAGGAAGTCCCGCTTTTTTAGTTGGTAACTCTATTGGTTGTGTCGTGGTGATGCAAACGGCTGTGAGTTATCCTCAATGGGTGTTAGGGGTTGCTGCACTCAATTGCTCCTTAAGATTACTCCATGAGCGAAAAAGGGCGACTTTACCCTGGTATCGTCGGGTTGGGGCGGCTTTTGCTCAACGAATATTAACTAATCAAGCGATCGGTACATTATTTTTTCAACAAATAGCGAAACCGCGAACAGTTCGCAAGATCCTTTTACAAGCCTATAATCGCCCAGAAGCCGTCACGGATGAGTTGATTGATATTTTACTCAAACCAGCCCAAGATAAGGGGGCCGCGGCGGTATTTTTAGCCTTTACAGGCTATTCTCAAGGGCCACTACCAGAGGATTTATTACCGATTTTGCCCTGTCCTACCATTTTATTATGGGGAACAGAAGATCCTTGGGAAAACATTGAATTAGCAAGGGAATGGGCCAATTATCCAAATGTTGAACAATTTATTCCTTTAGAGGGAGTGGGCCATTGTCCTCAAGATGAAGCCCCAGAATTGGTTAATCCGATTTTACAGGAATGGATTTCAATTAAGCATAAAGAGACTTTATAGGCTAATTCATATATTTTGAGGAAAACTAAGAAGCTTTTAGTTTTTCATCTGTTTTTTTATTTATGCTAACAACTTTTTTTGTCCAAAGTCCAAAATTTACGGGGGTTGGGTTATGAAGCTTAAACAATTATTATTAGAAAAACGAGAGGAAATTCTCAAGATTGCGGCGAAACATGGGGCGTACAATGTACGAATTTTTGGTTCGGTTGCAAGGGGAGAGGATGATGAAAATAGCGATGTTGATTTTTTAATTGATTATGATTTATCTAAAACCAGTTCTTGGTTTCCTATGGGGTTAATTTTAGATTTAGAAGCTTTGTTAAATCATAAGGTTGATGTGGCGACGGATGATTCTTTACATTATTTTATCCGTGATAAGGTACTTGAGGAGGCGATGAAATTATGAGAGATAATCGTATTTATTTAATTCATATTCGAGATTGTTTAGCTAGAATTAAAGACTATACATCTGAAGGAAAACAGGTATTTTTTGAGGATTTGAAAACTCAGGATGCTGTGATTAGAAATCTTGAGATAATGAGTGAATCTGTGAATAAGTTACCATCTCAATGGACAGATGCTTATCCTCAAACAGAATGGGAAAAAATTAGAGGGCTTCGTAATCGTTTAGCCCATGAATATCTTAATGTTAGTCTTAATGTAATTTGGGATATTATTGAAAATGATTTAGCCGATTTTGAGGCAACAATTGAGGCTATAGCACAACAATTTTGGAATACTTAGTTATGATTTTACTACCACTTTTAAAGCTGAATTTATAGGGTTTTGTTTATGATTGGACTTTTTTTGTCCAAAGTCCAATGACGAACCAGATTACAAAAATGAGCAATGGGAGGAATGGTTAAGCGATCGCTAGTAGTAACTAATACCACTTGACGGGTTAAATTAACTGTAGGTTTTTCAGTTGAAACATCAAGAATAGGACTTAAAGAACGGACTGCCAAACTATTATCTTGACGGGTTTCTATTAAGGCAGTTTCTGGCAATAACGCAATAATTTCTCCTTGTCTTACTACCCCGCGAAAGGCATCTAAGGTATTTAATTCCATCACCGCATTAATTGTTAAATTATGATAAGTAAACCATTCTTGTAAGAGTCTTGGCATTCCATAGCCATCTTTAAAAACTACTTGAGGATATTTAATTAATTCTGTGTGAGGGATACTTTTATAGGCCGTTAAAGGATGATTTGCTGCCATTAAAACTTCTATTTTTTCCTCATATAATAAAGTGACACTCATTTCGGGGCTAGTAGTCAAGAAACGATTATTCATGACAATAGCAATATCAACCAACCCATCCCGTAAAACTTTTAAAGCGCGATCACTTCCTAGGGCAGTTACACGCAACTGTACATTAGGATAATCTTGACAAAATTGTTGTAAAACTGGGGGCAGAAAATGAGAACAGACAGAATGAATGGCCGCAACACATAAATCTGGTTGTCTTCCGGCTTGTAAATTAATAATTTCTTGAGTAACCGTAGCCCATTCTTGGCAAATCTTTCGGGCCCGTGGCAGCAATTTGTCCCCTGCAACCGTTAGTTTCGCTTGAGTTGAGCGATGAAACAATAATGTCCCTAAAGCAGCTTCTAGGGCTTGAATTTGTCGGCTGATGGTAGATTGGGTAATCCCACACTGATTCGCTGCCTGTCCAAAATTTCCCGTTTCTGCGATCGCTAAAAATGCCTGTAACTGCTCAATTCGCATTGATGGGGCTGTTTAAATCCTATATCTTCAACCATAACGGATTTTGTTGCCAACTTTGGTAGAAATTTATACAGCAAAAGAAAACCCCAACTTCTGCTTAACAAGTTGGGGTAGTAGAGCAATTAATCAATTAATTAATCACGACCATTAATCGCAATCAGCAATCTTAAAATAAAGATAAATAGATTGATGTAAGTAAGATACATCGACAAAGCAGCGGAAAGATACTGATCATTACGGTAAGTACGGGGAAGAATGTAAAAATCTACCACTGCTGCACCCGCAAACAGAAAGACACCTAACCCAGAAATAGCAATTTCTAACCAAGTGGGGGTAAAAACACCAAACAGAGAAAATAACAACTGTCCCACCATCACCACCAAAAGGGCAATAATCCCTAGGCCGATAGTTTTGGTTAGGGCCATGCCATCTTTATCAGACAGATTTGAGCCTATATTGCGGGCCACAATAAAAGTGATACCACAACCCAGGGCTGCAAATCCAATCCCTTGAATACCAACGTTTTGAGTCCCTAGGGCCACATAAACAATACCCGTGAGGGTATATCCTGTCAGTAGGCTATACAGTGTGAGTAGGGGTAATGCGGTGCTGTTATTGCCATTGTTAGCAACATTTTGGGCCACAAAGAAAAGAACTAATTGTAAAACCATGGCCGCGAAGAAAGTGGGAAAAAACAGACCAGGATTAGATTGAATAACTCCTAATCCCCCATAGGTTCCCACAGCAGTTAAAACTAATCCACCCCCGACAAAGGGTAAGGCATTAGCGATGACGTTTGGGCCAACTAATTGTTGCCCTTGGACTTCACGCATCGCTTTACGAAAGTTGCTAGTATTACTCATTCTCTACTGATTCGATAAATCACGTGAAGCATTACTTAAGTTTTATAGCTGAAATTGGGAGCAAATAGCTAGTGAAGAATACCGAATAAGTAGGGGTGAACGGACGTTCGCCCCTAGCTTTTCCTTTGGTTCGTGAATCAACCCAAATTTTCGGTAAAGTACCCTGGCCCAATTTGCGTATTTACCCAGAGTCAAAAATTTGAGGTCTGAAAGATTTCCGTATAATGCCGATAGTAAGGAATTTCTCTGAGAAGGACAATAAGGAGATGTAGAGAACATTCCTTAGTTACCTGGCGACTGAATAAAACCTCATTACGGATGTAAGATCATGACGACTCAGTATAGTAAATCTTCTCAGAAAAATAACCTACATAATATAGAGCTTCTCAGTGCTTATGCGCGTAATCCTTCTCTAGAAATGCGTAACCGTTTGGTAGAGCATAATTTAGGTTTAGTTCGTCAAGTAGCCCATCGTATCAGTCGTCAGTGTTCCGAACCCTACGAAGATTTAGAACAGATTGGCTATTTAGGACTAATTCGCGCCATTGAACGGTTTAATCCTCAACAGGGATGCGCTTTTAGCTCCTTTGCCATTCCTTATATTCGGGGTGAAATGCTCCACTATCTCCGTGATAAAGGTAGTGTGATGAGAATTCCTAGACGTTGGCAGGAACTTTACAATCGTGGCAAGAAACTACGCAAACAGTTAACCGCTAGTTTAGGTAGACCCCCAGTAGATCTCGAATTAGCTGAGGCCTTAGGTGTCCCCTTAGCGGAATGGAATGAATGTCAAATGGCTTTACAAAACCGTCTCCTAGTCAGTTTAGATGCTACGGTTAGCCAAAATCTGGATTGTTCGATCAGTTTTGGGGAAACCTTACCCGATCATGAATATCAAGCCAAACAAAAACTGGAAGAAGATCGCTTACAATTACAACGAGCCATGAGCCAACTAGAAGAAAAAACCAAAGCTGCCATTGAATGTGTGTTTTTACGGGAGTTACCCCGCAAAGAAGCCGCCAAACAAATTGGCATGAGTCCCATGACAGTCACCCGTCATTTACAAAAGGGCATTCAACAGCTAAGTGTTTTATTAGAACCTCAAGTGGCTTAAGCTATTTATTACTTAATAAAGGTTCCCGAATAAGACGGATGTAAAAATGCTTGAAAGTAGAACGCAATACCCTAGGCAAGCCGAAATCAATGGGCATTTGGCGATCAGGTAATTGCCAATCATCGATCGCTAATTCCCTAGGATGATTTAAAGGAAATTCAATTTGTGCCAGACTATCAGTTAATCCTAAACGGGTTTGGGCGACAATAGTTGGGATAGCATCGGGGGCCACTTGTAACACCTCAACCATGGCCCGATCTAGGGCAAATACGTCAGCAGATGCCCCTAAAATGCCTAAATCTCTGGGAGTTCCCCCACTTGGCCCATTGCCTTGATGTCCGATAATACCGTCAATAATAGTCAAATCTGGGGCGATCGCTTTGGCTGTCTCTACTAACATTTCCCCGAAGCGGTTGGCATCCTTGCCAGCTTCCATGTGCCACCATGCCTTCATCTTACCAGGAACGCAGCCAAACAGATTTTTTACCCCCAAGGTCAAGGTTAACTGTACATGGGATTTAACTTTCGGTAGATTGATAATAACATCAGCTTCCATAGCTTCTTTGGAAAGACGCAAGGAGTTAAAGTTATCACTGGTATGGGTGTATCTTTGTCCGTGAAATTCTACAATCGGTAAATCTAATTCTTCCATGATCATCCCATACCCATTAGCTAAGGCAACCCCTCGGGCCGTACCAAAGGCGGGACTATCCCCTAAAAATGGCTTTCCCCCTGCTTCTTTAACTAACTGTGCCACACAATAAACAATTTCAGGACGGGTAATACATTCTTTGGTGGGACGACTCCCCGTCAGAAGGTTGGGTTTCAATAATACCCGTTGTCCTTCCTTAACATAAGCTTTTATCCCTCCTAGGGGTTCTAGAAGTTGTTCTAAGGAGGTTTTTAACGTCGGTAGGTTGTATGAATGAGCAGAGAGTAAACTGACACTAGACATAAGAGCTTATTAAAGTATGTTAATAAAGATCGAGGGACGAAGTTTCGTCCCTCAGTCAAAGCTTTAGGGTTCGCCTTTTTTATCTCGGTCTTGACGACGGCGATCGCGCCATTCTACAGTTGTTAGATACAGAATACCGCCACTCACGAAAATGAGCAACACGAAGGCAGTGAGAAAGAGGATATTGATGATAGTTGATGTTTCCACGAATCTAAAAGCCGTTCCGTCCCCAAACAACCATAGCAATAGACCAAGTGAATAAGGCTAAAATGCTAACCCAACCAAGAGCTAAAATATCCATAGCGATTTATGTCTAAAAAATGACGTGAGTGTTGAAAACTACAGAATCTATGATACTTCTATTTGGTGAGCTTGTGGATAGTTGGGTTAATTGTTGTGTCAGATTTAGAACGCCTTGAATCGGTAAAAGCTGGATGTTTAGGGGCGATCGCCTTTACTGTCTCCTATCTTATCACTTGGGGACTGAATTACGCTTTTTGGGCCAATCATTGCTTTGATCTCCTTTCTTTGGGGTTAAAGATGGCGATCGCTTTAATTAGTGGCTTTTTGTTTGCTGTTACTTATCGTTACATTATTCGCAATGATAATAATAGTCATCTTAAGGATGGCGCGGTGTTTGCTTTTGGCTTAGTACGGGGTTTAGTTCCAGTAGAAATGTCTCCTAATTTTCTCGATAGTTTAGGGCAATTAAGTCTCTTAGGGATTGAAAGTATTCTCTGTTTTACTATTGCCCGTTTAACTCTAGATTTCGCCTTTCATCGTCGTTGGATTAAACCTTTTAATAGTTAAAACTTATTACTTAATTATGAATCTTCACGTTACTATTCAAGGTCAAGGTTATCCGATTCTTTGTTTACATGGTCATCCTGGTGCGGGACATAGTTTATCTGTGTTTACAGACCATCTTTCTCAACGTTTTTTAACCATATCACCTGATTTACGGGGTTATGGAAAAAGTCGTTATCATGGTCAATTTGAAATGTTAGATCATCTTACTGATTTAATCAATTTATTAGATAATCAAAAAATTGATCAATGTTTATTATTGGGTTGGTCTTTGGGAGGAATTTTAGCTTTAGAATTGATTTTACGTTACCCTGAAAGGTTTACAGGTTTAATTTTAATTGCTTCTGCTGCTCGTCCTTGGAGTAATCATCCTAGGGTAAGTTCTCAAGAGTTAATTTATTCTGGAATTGCTGGTATTTTAAACTATTTTAACCCAGGTTGGCAGTGGAATATTAATACCTTTGGTAAGCGATCTCTGTTTCGTTATTTAATTGGTCAACAAACATCTTTAGCTTATCAATATTTAGCTAAGTATGGCGTTAAAGCTTATTTACAAACCTCCAAACAAGCAAATCAAGCTTTATCTAACGCCCTAAAATCTGGTTATAATCGTCTTGAAGATTTGCATCAAATTGAGATTCCTTGTCTGGTTTTAGCTGGTTCAGAAGATCGCCATATTACGGCAATATCTAGTCAAGAGACTGCTCAAAAACTTAGCAATTCTAATTATATTTGTTATCCTGATACTGCCCATCTTTTTCCTTGGGAAATTCCTCAACAAGTTCTTACTGATATTGATGATTGGTTGGTTAATAATTTTATTATCTCTCATCTAAGTTTAAACTGATAAATTGTTGACATAATTTAAGTTAGTTGAATAATTGTTAAAATTTAACGGAATAAACCATTGAAAATTTTTGGGTTATCCCCCTTCGATTATATAATTTTAACAAACAGGATTTAAAGGCAGAAAAATCATGACGAGAAGAAACAGAAGTTTGTTAACTGACTTTCAAGACTTTATTATGCGGGGTAATGTTATTGACTTAGCAGTAGCTGTTATTATTGGAGGAGCTTTTGGAAAAATCATAAATTCTTTCGTAGAGGATATTATTACACCTGCTATTCTAAATCCAGCGATGAAAGCTAGTGGAGTAGACAAATTAAGTGAATTATCAATTAGTGGTATTCAATATGGCTTATTTATCGCATCTGTCCTCAATTTTTTAGTTATTGCTTTTTGTTTGTTTCTGATAGTTCGATTTTTTGAAATAGCAAAAAAAAGATTGATTTTTCAAGAAGAAGCTATGGCAGAAAAACAGGTAGATCAAACAATAATTGCCCAAGAAAGATTAACAACAGCGATGGAAAGATTAGCTGATATAATAGAAAGACAAAATTAATCTTCTTAAAACTCAACAAAATTGACTACCAATTATTGGGTAAATAGTTTGTATCGATTACATTTTCTAGGCTAAAAGGTGAAGTTTCTGGAAAAATTTCTATTGATAACCCTGTTTCATCAGCAGCTAATTCTCTTGCATCTTGATAACATTCTGAAAAGATTTCAGCATAATATTGTTTTAAACTAGGACTTGTTTTAAATGCTTCTTTGAGTCTTTTTCTATGTTCTCTAATAAGTGGTCGGACATAATTAAACGAATACAACTTGTAGGGTGGGCATTGCCCACAATAACCTCTAGATCAGCGTTTTAGCCTTTTGGTGGGCAATGCCCACCCTACGCTTATTTATGTCCGACCACTTAGTAAATAACCAGCTATTAGTTCGTTTTTCTGGTTGATATTTATATTTAAGAAGGTGCATTAAAAGAATCCTTAAATTACTGGTGACAGCTTTTTTTTCACTTCTTCCCATGTCTTCCATTTCTTCAATTAAATTATCTAAATCAATTTCATTAAACTTTTTATGCTGCAATAATTTAATGGTTTGTTTCACCCATAAATAATAATCTTTATCATATAAATTACTGATTTTTTTTTGTTCTGATTTTATTATATCTGATGTCATTGTTTCTCCTAGACTACGGTAAATTTTTATATATAATGAGTGCCTAAATAAACACAAAATAGGGCGGGTTTACATAACATATTTATTAGAATTATATGCTTTTACGACAAACCAACCTCTACAATTTAATTATTCTTTTGTTGACAAGCAAGTTCAATTAAATTCTCAATTTTCTTAATATTTATATCTCCTGCAAGATACCCAATACCCCGATGTAAATGTAGTCTAAATTGCTGAATTAAGGTGTCTTTATCTGTCCCTAAACCATCTTGATAACAGCGTTGTTTTAAAGCAATTAATAAAATATCTGTCATTTCTCCCCCAAATACTCGCCAAGTCATTTCTACATTACTATCCATAATAATAGGAACGGGAGAAGGAATACTTGGTTCCGCTAAGGAACGACAAAACCCCCAACGACACAAAATATTCCACTGTTCTATTTTAGTATATCTTTTGAGTTTAATTAGTTGGTCTTTTGCTGTCTGTGAAAGTCCAATTTGTTTGATGGGAGATTCCATTTTAGTTAATAGTTTTTGGAGGGTTAAAGAAAGGGGTTGCTAATTTGGGAAGTTTGTGAGAAAATAAAACAAATGCTTCACAATGGGAATATTAGCACTTAGATATAGATAGCAATATTTCCCATTATGAAGCATAATATCATAAATTTTGCCATTGTGGATCATTGAAGCGAAAAATTTAGGATTTTTTTAAGATTTAGTTAATCATAAAATTACCAAAAATAGCGATCAGGGTGAATAGTTGTCTGACGCTGATTAGAATCATATTCTAACAGATATTGATGAGCGATCGCGTCTTGTTCTTGGAGTTGTTGTAACTCATGTTGTCGAATTTCCGTATCAGTAGAAAGCAGAATAACTTGATGGGAAGCGGTGGGAAAATAGCGTTCAACTAAATTATTGCGGTGAGACGAATCTAGTCTACCTAAAGGAGTATCGATCGCAATAGGTAAATTACGTCCTGAAACCCTAGCTAAACCCCACAAAAAAGCAATAGATAAGAGTTGTTTTTCTCCTGCGGATAAGCGATGTTTGGGGACAGAATTACCGTTAGGATCATAAAGAGAGAGACTAAAATTATAAGTATCGATCGCAACACGATGAACGAGATCAGATTTATGTAATAAATAGCGGAAACATTCAGTCACTTCTCCTTCTAATTTATTAAGCTTTTTCAGGGTTAATCTCTCCTTAAATAATTGTAGCGTATTTTGCACCCTAGCCGCAGATTGAATAAGATGTTCATTATTTTGTTGATCTATCGCTTCATCTGTATAATTTTTTAGTTCTTTTCTCGTCATTTGAATGGCTTTTTCTGCTTCTCTTACTCGTCTTTCTGCGGTTTCATAGTCTGCTTGAGATTTTCCCATTTCTTTTTGTGCAGATGTTAGTGCATCACTAAGTTTTTGGTAATCTTCAGGAGAAGCAGCAACCTGTAATTTTCGTTCAGTATTATCTAAATTAATTTCCAAGTCTTGGAGATTTTTGAGGTATTTTTGAGCATGATCTAATTGTAGTGGTAACTGATGATCTAATAAGCTGTTTAGTTGAGTTAATTCATCTTCAGTAATTCCCAATAAAAAAGGAACATTGAGTTGAGATGCTTGGTTAATGGTGTCATATTCTTGATCTAAAAATGTTTGAATTTTTAGTAATTTATCTTGAGTAAGTGTTAAGGTTTCCAAATAAGCAAGAAGTTTTTGATCTCGTTGTTGTAAAACAGTTTTTGCTACTGTTGCTTGTTGCTGTTTAATTTCAGCATCAGCTTGATCTTTTGCATTGGTTAGTAAAGGAGAAATTAAGGCTAAGGGTAAGCTAGTTGCTGCTAAACTTACCATCTCATCTCGTTGTTGTTGTAATTTATCTTTTAAATCATCAATAGTTGTTTTTAATGAACTGCTTTCTGATGCTATTTTCCCCCCTTCTATACGAAATCTTTCTGACGCTTCTTTAAACTTAGTTTGTGCGCGTTTTAACTGATTATTTATAGAACCAAAATCTTGTGTAGCTTTTTCCTTTTTTTGGTTATAATGATTTAATTTATTTTCAATGTCTTCAATAGTTTTTAATTGAGATTGACTAGCTATTTTTTTGCGTTTACGACCAACCAAAACCTCTAAATCTACCGCTAATCTTTCCACTAATTCTAATCCTAATAAAGATTGAATTGCCTCAATAACAGAGGGAGGTGGGGTTTCTTGTTCTGCTAATTCTTTGACTTGTTCCCCATCAAATAAAAATAGGTTAGAAATGCCTAAAGGTAATAAGGTTTCAATATATTCATCCCAAGTATCAGCTAAGGCAGTATCTGGCCAGTCAGTATCAAGAATTCCCAAGATATCTTTACCGTCTTTGGGTTGTTTGTTCCAACGACGAACAATTCTTAATTCCTTCCATTGATCATCAATAAAATGTTCAAAAGCTAATTCAATGCGGGTTTCTTCACCTAATGGGGTTTGGTTATTAATTGCTTGAACTAAAAAGTCAGTATAACTTAAATTATTACGAGTCGAACATTGAGCCCGTTGTCCATATAATGCGAGACGAATAGCATCCATAATGGTTGTTTTTCCTCCTCCATTCATTCCCCCAATGAGGATAATAGGACGAGAGGTTTCCTCAGTGTCAGTGCGGAGGTTAATAATATTTTTCCCTGCGTAGGGGCCAAAATTGATTAGGACTAATTCAGTGAATAACATAAATAGGTAACAAATTAATCTAGGTATTTTTTTGATGAATTAAATGCTCGTTTAGAAGCAGATATTTGTCAAAGTTCCCTGAATGCTTATCGACTAGATAAAACCCAAAAAGTCATAAGTGAGGAATAAAAAATCAGGGAACCTGTGGAATAGAAGAACTAAAAAATTAAGGTCTGACTACTAAACATTATCAGGTTGCTGACCAAATTTAATTTTTCCCCAAGATAGCTGTTTATTGGAGGGGGTTTCTTCGGGGTTTAAGGACTTTTTGAGTTCTTCTTTCACTTGAGTAATATTTCCTTCGAGTGCAGCATTTTTTAGATTACGTTTAAGGTGTGCATTATCAATAGCATCATCTTGGGAACGGGAACTGGTATCAAAGCATTTTTCCAGGTCATTATAGATACCAATACGGCGAGATTTAGTATAGAATTGTCTTTCAGTATCAAGGAGTTTAGCCATTAATTCTAAGTGCATAGCATCTTCTCCACATAAGTCAGATAAAATGTCCCATTCATCGCTACCTAATAAACTGTGTCCAACCCCTGGACGACTATCAATAAAAGGTTCCCCTGTAACTTCTTCATAAATGCGGGGTAAACTATCATCAAATTCGTGCTTTTCTTCTAACCATATCCGTCGAATTTCGCTTAATTCTTCTTGGGTAATAAGGGTGATATCTTTCATGTCTTCAGGTGCATTTTGACGTACTTTAACCTGTGCTTCTAAGACTCGTCTTAACCAATGTTCTCGCCAATATTTAGTATAGGGGCCAGGCACAGGTTCAATAGAAGTTTGACCATCAAGGTTACGTTCAAAAAGGTGAACATTGCCCCAAATACGTCTAAAGTCTCTTTTATCTCGATCATTTTCTATATCTAATTCCTGACGAACATCAATTAAAGGCTGTAACCATTCTTTTTCTTCATCATTGCGGATCATTGCAGCTAAAGATTTGTCACTATCAACTAATGTACAAACCCAACAACCAAAGCGAGAACTACCACAACTAGGGGTAGAAGTATCAACTACTAAAGGACATTCATTATCAGCAGTTGCCCCCCGATACATAGTAAATAAGTCTTGGTTACTATGTCCCCAAGGGTTTTCCCATTGCATTAAATACAGCCAAACTTCATCAGTTCGCCATTCTTCAATAGGGGTATAAAGTAGAGAACTAGGTAAATGAGGATGCTTACAAAGGCGATCACGTAATCTTCCTTGTTCTCGTTTTTTCATGATCGCTTCACGGTTTTGACTTTCAGTTTTACGAGTTCCTAAAACCACAATAGCCTCACCATTTGCTCTGACAATATTACGAATAAAACGGTTAGAAGGATCAATTTTTAAGCGGGGTGTACACCAACGAAATGTATGACGAGGTGCAGGATATCCTTTACCTATTAAACCTGTCCAATAGGTTTGTGAAACTTCTGGGGTAAGTAAATGAGGTTCTATCGGTAGTTGTTGGTCTTTAGCTCGTTTTTTCATCCTCTCAATAGACTTATTTACCCATGCTGAAACGAAAGGGTTTTCAACTAATGTATCAGTGGTAATAATATATATTTTTTTGTGTCTTTTATTTAACGGTAATTCTAAAATAGCATTCCAAATTAACTGGACAATAGCACTACTATCTTTTCCCCCTGAATAGCCAATAACTAAGGGAATGTCATCAGCACAATATAACTCTTGTATTTCCTCTGTTAATCTTTTGATATCTTTGATTAATTCAGGAACGGTGCGCGGGGGAAATAATGATGTTTGAATACCTGTCATGTCTGTTCATCTCCTCTAAAACTGGTTAATAACTATGGTCTAAAGATATTTTCACGATGCCATTGAATAGCTTCTAAATTAGGAAAATATCTCTCTGAGTTTGGCAGTAAAATGTTTTCTCCTTGAAAATCTCGAATGGGTTTCATATTGGGTGAGTCTTCAGAGAAGTTATCAGCAATAATAACTTGATAATTATCATCAAGGCTAAAAATTCCTTTATCAAACGCCCAATGATGATTTTTACATAATGAAATACCATTATTTATCTTGTTATCATAAAATTGTGCAAATGGTTTAATATGCGCCCCATCAACAATACTTTGCGTGAATGATTTAATGACTCTTAGCTGACATAAGGAGCAACGATAATCATAAGCATGAATAACCGCTTTACGAAAAAAGGAATCTCTAACTAAAGATTTTCTGAGATAAGTTTTTCTTGTTGTTTCTACCGTTTCTATATCTTCTAATTCCTGTTCTCCTTCTTCTTCAAATGATTGGTTGATTTGTAATATTTCTTCTAATTCTTTTTGAGCAGAGGAAAACCAAACTTCGATAAGGGTATCAATAAGTTCTTTTCTAGTTACTGAGTCTTGAATTAATTCAAATAATTCTTCGTCTAAAGAAGCATATTCAACTGCTTGTTTTAACTTTTTAATAGACTTATTGATAGTTGTCAATTCTTTTTCTGTAACACCCTGCTTAAACTCTAAATGTAGAATTTTTTGATTGTCTAGAGCAATAAAAGGATACTGTAGCCCAGGTTTTTTGTTAGATTCAGAATTGAGTATATTCAAATATTTTTTAAATTTATTAAGTAACTCATCAGATATTAATATCTTATTTTCTTCTATTATGTTTTGTGATATTAAATCTATGATTGTCAACAAAAGAATAGGTTGATATTTAGTCTGAACCTTTAGATTAGCAAAACTTTCACAATAATAGCCTAAATTTTTTCGCGCTTTATTTTCAACCATAAGACTTAATTTAACTCCCAATTGTAACTAATTTTAAACCAACTCCGTAATAATACGAACAAAATAGAAATTTACCTGTGTATCCATTATAGCAAAAAGTCCGTAATTTCCTGGATTCTATTATTTTAACGTAAGATTATGATAGAAAGGTAAGTATTTACCGAAAAATCAATAATTATCATGTTTGATCTGACTCCTGACAGTAGTGAACTAAATCAAAATCTTAACACCGTTTTAGAATCTTACTTATCTAAGTTTTACCGTGAAAAGTGTTATATTGGGTTACGGTTTAGTCAGGGCAAACGAACTATGATCCAAATTAATGTACCAGCCCACGACTTACCTATTTTACTACAAACAAAACATTCTGAAAATAATGATCCTGATTCTGGCAAAAATCGCCCAGAAGTTCAAGGCCATGCAACAGAAGTCAAGCAATATATTTTAAAGCGTGTTAAACAGAATAAACCTTGGATTTTAGGCACTCTTACAGCTAATATTGACCCCGATAGAATTCAATTAATGGACTTAGCGAGAGGACTCTGTTTAGTTGTTATTCCCCGTGGTGTAAAATTAGATATTACTGATGGACAACATAGAAAGCGGGCTATTCATGAATTGGTTGAAAGTCCTGACGGTGAATTAATTGGAGATAATGACTTTCCCATCACTTTAGTCCTAGAAAAAGATTTTAATCAGTGTCAAATGGACTTTCGAGATATGGCCCAAAGTCGGGCATTAGATAAGTCATTATTGTTATCTTTTGGAGAATTTGAAGGACGTATTGGCATTATGAAAACTGTACAAGAACAAGTACAAATTTTTAGAGACAAAACTGAAAAAATCAAAAATTCTCCTTCGACAAAACACAAACTAATTTACACTAGCAATTATATCGCAAAAATGGTTAGTTGTGCTTTTGCTAATGACTTAAACGCAGAATTAGAGGACTGGGACGTAGAAAAATCATCAGCAGCTTTAATCAATTGTTTAAATCAATTTTTCTCAGAATGCAAACAAACACAACATATTTTTGAAACAGAAGCATCCGACTTAACCATTGAACAGGTAGATAATTTTAAAGAAGATTGTCTGTTAGGGCGTTATGTTGGCTTAGAAGTTTTAGGAAGGTTACTTTATTCAATATATGATCGAGATAATAACAATTTTGATAGTATTAAGGTGTCTCAATTGAGTCAATTAGATTGGTCAAGAAGTGGTCATTTATGGAGTAGTAATATTGTTACTATTGATCCAAATTCTAAAAATCCTGCTAAACCTTATAGAATTTCTGTTAGTATGAGTACCGTTAAAATTGCGGTTGATAAAGTTAAACTCCATTTAGGATGGATACAACCTCCTCCTACTCAATATCAATTGTATTCCTAACTTTATTAACTATGTCACCTAAGAAGCCAAGCTATATAATAAAACTTGGCTTTTTATTATGAAAAAGTAAATTATTTAGTCATTACTATCCCCCACTCTCTTAATAAACCCTCTAACCTATCCTCTGTAATACAAGATAAATTTAATTCTTGTAACTTATCTTGCCAATTGTGAGAATAATGTGTTAACAATAATCTCCCAACTTTCCCAAACGTCAACAATAATTTATCTATTGGTTGATCGTATTTCCCAAACTCTAAATATTGACTTACCTGCTGCCAATAAGACAAGGCAAAACCTGATTTATCTTCTTGCTTTTCAATAGGAAAATCCTTCAATAATTCAACAGTTGCCTGATATAAATGGTATAAGGTAAATAACTTATCAGATGTCTTAGGAATTCTATCCCCTTCTAAATAAGTATAAGTGTTAAAAAAAGCTACCTCTTTAACGACTGTTTGAACAATTAATGAGATCCCATCTCGACTATCATAGAGAATGGTTAAGGTAGCGGGTAAATGTACTCCCCAAAGGTTGAGATCAATAAACATTTGTTGAGATCGCTTTAACCCTGTTTCAATATACAAAATGACGGGAATTGTTTCATAACTCAACTGAGGATTTTCCCTCATGGCCATTTCTAAGGCAACCCGTCGGTGTAACCCGTCATGAATAGTTAATTTCCCCTCCATAGGAATACGCAACCGCCCTAATTTTCGTGACTCGGCCACATCTCCCACCGCTTCAAAAGTCGTATCAGCGTCAATACTGGCAGTAATGGCAGAAAACACATAATCTTGCGGATTTTCCATTATATAACGGGCAATTTTTTTGATTCGTCCCTTATTAAGTCGCCGTTGACTGAGAGTTTGCAGGGTTAAACCCTCCTCAGCTAAGGGAAACAGCTTAGGAAGAATACCCAAGGGACACATAGACACATAATACTCTCGTTTCCCCTGAATACCCCGAATAACGGGCAATATATACTCAAAACCGACCATCATACCTAATTCAGATTTAAGACATGGATATTGTAATATAAAACTGCTATGTAGTTTTTAAAAACTTAGGTATGGTTTGATTTTCGTATTTTTGCCAAGGGAACGGGCAACAGGGAACAGAAAATTTTGGTAAAATGCCATGAGTGATTATTCAAGTCCTTATATTCAATCGTAAAATTGGCTAATTAGCCGAAGTTGCTAACTATATGAAAAAGTTTCCGATAGGCCCACTTCTTAACCGTTGGGGAATTTGGGGGTTTCCCCTGATTTCTGCGATCGCCGTTCCCATTGCCTTTATCCATTGGCAACCCTCAGACTCCTCAGCAGATGTAGAAACCAAGGCCCCGCCATTACCGGCCTTAAGTCAACTGCAACCCCCTCCCGTCCCCAAACCGCCGATCAATGACCCCTCATTGACCATAAAAAAGCCCCATTCTAAGCTTCAGTCTCCCCAACCTCAAACATCTCCTAAACCCTCCTCACCGCAGCCTAAAGCCTCTCCTAAACCCCCCTCACCCAAACCGAAAGCGGCGGCCAAACCTCCATCTCCGCCCAAACCTCTGGCCGCGGCCCCCGTTGACTATCAACCCCCACCGTTAGAAATTCGTGTGGCAATTTTACGGGATGAACCCATGACGACTCTGGGGACTTCTGGACAGGCTATTATTACTGATAGGAATGGGAGACAAGTCAAAACCCTTGCAGGTAGTCAAGGATGGACGGTACAACCCGACGGGGCCGCTTTATCCGTGGGGGGAAATTCTGTCCCTGGGGTGGTGTGGGTACAACCAACCCAAGGCAGTTTAATCTATGTGGGCGATCGCTGGTATCGGGGAAAAATTTTGCTAGTTTCTCAGGGAAATAGCCTGTTAGTGGTAAATTATGTGGATTTAGAGCATTATTTGTATAGTGTAGTGGGGAGTGAAATGCACGCCAACGCTCCCACAGAAGCGTTAAAGGCCCAGGCGATCGCCGCCCGTTCCTATGCCTTAGTTCATATGATCCGTCCTGCTAGTTCTTGGTACGATTTAGGGAATACCCAACGGTGGCAGGTATATAAGGGGTTAAATAGTGAATATAATACGGGTCATCAGGCGGTACAAGCGACCATGGGGCAAATTTTGAGCCATCAAGGGGGTGTTGTCGAGTCCCTTTATGCGTCAACAGATGAGATTGTAGCGCGGGCTCATAAGGGAAGGGGAATGAGTCAGACAGGGGCCTATGAATTAGCCAAACAAGGCTATGATTATCAACAAATTTTAGAGAATTATTATCCAGGGGTAGGGTTAGCAAGATTGGTGTTACAAAATTGATATTCTTTAGTCTTTTTTTACAAACAATATCGTTATTACAATAATAATAACGATAAGATCTACATGAACAACATCATTGTCTAATCACTAACATTTGATTGCCTCCTTTTTGTAATTGATATTCAACCGGAATAATAGAAACATTATATCCCATTTTTTGAAAGTAATTAATAATGGGTTGAAGATGAGGAGAAATCTCTAACATTAAGGTTAATAAAGGGAAGATTCTAACCTCTGAACTTACCCGAAGCATTTCTTTAATTGATTCAAAATGAAACTTAAAATCATAATGATCTGAATATAAAAATAGAAAATGAGAACATAACGCCAAGTCAAAATTATGATCATTAAATGATAAATTTGGCAAGATATCTAAACAATATCTTTGACTTTTTTTACCTAATTCATAATCCGCTAAAAATTCCTGAAGTACCTTAACCCGATTTTCCCGTAAACGTTCAGGAGATTGATGATAAGACCAAACCCAATTATTCGGAGTAGCTTTTACCTGGTCAATAATATTATCGATAACAGTATTAAATTGCTGTTCAATTTCCTCTCCTGTAAACTGATAAATCGGATCAATCGAAGTAATAGAGATGCCTTGTTTTGTGCCTTCCGCATTAAAACTTGCTGGGCCATCAGCCACCCCCAAAATTGTTTTTTTCAGATCGGTAGCCGAAAGATTAAACATTTTGCTATATTCATCAAACGACCGACCAAACGGAACCACATTTTTAAATTGCATCACCATAACAAATCTACTCCATAATTGATTTTGACGATGTAGTTAAGTGTTAATCTTAGTGTTAAGCTTAAGCTTAAGATTCTCAAAATATTTGAGCGCTTTATTGGTTCTTGGCCTTATCGGCATTTAAAAACCAATTTCCCACAAGGGAAATGTCAAGCCGTGCTGCAAGCACGGGGTTTCAAACCCAAAATTTCCCATGAATCCTGAGTCAACGACTTCCCCCCCTAATGTCAGCCCGTCGCCACCGAAACCCTACTCCCAAGTTCACTTAAAACGGGCCGGAAAGAAACTCCTGTTAATCTTGCCCGACACAGAACCCAAGGATGTCAATAAAGACTGGGTAGAACTGCTGCAAGACTTAAAATACTGCTTAAACCATCATAAAGGAACCTGGACACCAGGCACAGCAGTTCATCTGTTGGTAGAAAACCGCCTACTAGATAACCGACAATTTCATGATATTGGAGAAGCCTTAGAGTCTGCTGAATTAAAATTAATCCGTGTTTTTACCAGTCGTCGTCAAACTGCCATCACCGCAGCAACGGCCGGCTATTCTGTGGAACAAGAAGCCCCCAAACGGGAACTTTTATTTATAGAACAACCCACCCCAAGCAACTTAACCGAACCCTTACACCTCAAAACGACTGTCCGTTCTGGGGTAGCCATTCGTCATCCAGGAACTATTATTATTCAAGGAGATGTCAACCCAGGGGGTGAAATTATCGCCGATGGGGATATTATAATTTGGGGATGTTTACGGGGAATTGCCCATGCCGGGGCCAAAGGCAACCGAGAATGTTGTATTATGGCTCTCCGAATGCAGCCCACCCAGTTACGCATTGCGGATGCTGTAGCTCGGGCCCCGTCAGAAAACCCAGACATGATTGGGCCAGAAGTGGCTTATATTACGTCTGAAGGAATTCGTCTCAAGTCTGCCCTGAATTTTAGTAAAACTCATACTTTTACCCCAAGCGAAAAAGGATGGACAGAAAAATTAACGGCGAATCTTGGTTAAGATTAAATTCTAGTTTGATAATTGAGTTTTGAATTATGAGTCGTGTTATTGTAATTACCTCCGGTAAAGGAGGGGTCGGAAAAACTACTATTACTGCCAATTTAGGCTCGGCCATTGCCCGTTTAGGGTTCAAAATTGCCTTGATTGATGCTGACTTTGGTTTAAGAAATTTAGATTTACTTCTGGGACTAGAACAACGAGTTGTTTATACGGCCATCGATGTTTTATCAGGAGAATGTACCATTGAAAAGGCTTTAGTGAAGGATAAACGGCAACCCAATTTAGTGCTGTTACCTGCGGCCCAAAATCGCACTAAAGAAGCTATTAGTCCTGAAGAAATGAAGCAATTGGTGTCCCAATTGGATAAACAGTTTGATTTTATCTTTATTGATTGTCCTGCGGGGATTGAAATGGGGTTCCGTAATGCCATTGCTCCGGCCCAAGAAGCAATTATTGTGACGACTCCTGAAATGGCCGCTGTTAGGGATGCGGATCGGATTGTGGGGTTATTAGAAAGCGAAGATATTAAAAAAATTCACTTAATTGTTAATCGCATTAAACCTAAAATGATTCAGCTAAATCAGATGATTAGTGTGGAAGATATTTTAGATTTATTGGTAGTGCCTTTAATTGGTATTGTTCCCGATGATGAACGGATTATTGTTTCGACTAACCGAGGGGAACCTTTAGTGTTAGAAGAAACTCCTTCTCTCCCAGGGATCGCCTTTAATAATATTGCCCAACGATTAGACGGCAAAAAAATTCCCTTTTTAGATTTAATGGCCGCTGATGATAACTTATTTAATCGTTTTCGTCGCCGCTTTTTCGGTAATTAACCCCTTTTTTTGATTGAGTTAACGTAATGATTCTTGAATTACTTGAAAAATTATTCCCTTGGAAAAGTACCCCAAAAAGTGGGGAAGATGCGAAACGCCGTCTTAAGTTTATTATCGCTCATGATCGAGTGGGACTTGACCCTGAAATGGTGGAAGCAATGCGTCAAGACATCCTAGCGGTAGTTAGTCGTTATGTGGATATTGATCCGGAGGAGATGGAATTTTCTTTAGAAAGTGATCAACGAATGACAGCTTTAATTGCTAATTTACCTATTCGTCGAGTCAAGCAAGAAAAAGTCACTCCTCCCCCAACTTGAGGACTATTATTGATACTTTTCTAAGGCTTTTTTTAATGATTCAGGAATGGGAATGGGAACGGTTTTTTCTCCTTGTCGTTTCATACAAGCAGCTTCTTGTTTTCCTTTAGCGACTAATTCTTCTCCTTGCTCTGTCACTCGCAAATATTCAAATAACATGGTAATTCTATTTTGTTTCACTTCTGCTAAAGTCATTCTAATGATTACTTGATCAAAGGCAAATAATTCTGATAGATAATCACAGGAAACGGAAACCGTAACTAAGGCTAATCCTTTAGCAAATTCTGTGATAATATCAGGAGCATTGTCTTTGAGAAACATTTCTCGACAACGGCCCTGCCATCGTACATAATTAGCATAATAAACATTACCAACTAAGTTAGTTTCTTCAAAGCTGACAATGTGATGATATTCGTAACATTTCATAGTATTTAAAACTTTTCTATCTTGATAAGATTAGTTGACTCTACAGATATATAATATCATTAAACTATTTAGTTTGGGGTTGAGAAACTTTTAAGGAAGGTAGACGATACAACCAATAATTAATGCCAGAAAAAAGCATCATAGATAGAACACTAGAGATAATAATAGCAGGACGTAGGGGGATTATCAAAAGAGAAGTGATCATTTCAATTAAAATAAGTATAATCAAAATATTGGCAATGGTTGAGCGATGAAGTTTGCTGCATAAAACTGTACCTAATGGCGCACCAACTACCACAATAGGAATTGCTGCAAACCAATAATATTGTACATTTATAGGAAAATCATGGAAAATATTTACTTGACAAAATAACCCAACTATGGCATTAATAGCCATTAAAATAACTGAGGTAGGGGTCGCTATTTTTTCGCTTAAATGCCAGACTAAAACCATCACGGAAAAGACCACAATATCAATACCATTACCCACTAAACCACTCATTATTCCCCCGACAATACCAGCAAAAAAACAGGCTATTTTTTCTGATTTTGTCCAAATAAATAAGGATTTTTTCTTATGTTTATTGTTTTGATTTAAAATAAACAAAGTGACAGAAAAGCTGGTTAACATGATAGTGAAAGACATTTTAAGAATATCGGGAGGTAGTAAAGGAGCAAAGCATTTTAAACCCAGGAAAATGCCGAAAATTCCCCCTAAACTTGCCCAGCGAATCACTCGCCATTCTACGGGTATTTTGGTTAAATAAATAGTAAGAGAAGCTGCTGTCATTCCCACACTTTGAATAGCTAAAGAAAAGATTTTGGCATCATGGGGAGGAATATGCAGTAATTTGGTAAAGACAGGAAAAGCAACCGCACCACCACCAATACTTGTTCCACCTGCTATCATAGAACCAAATAACATGGTTAGGGCAATTTGCCAATGGTTAATGAGGTGAGAAAATGCGTCTTTTGTACCGAGAAGGGTTAACCAAAGTATCCAAGTGGTAAGGGCGATCGCAATAATAACGGTGCGTTTTGATGTTAAAGAAAATTGCCAAAGTTTCATAAACGTTTTATCCTTGTTTTAAAGACAACTATTTTAGTTAGATGAGAGGTTTTTATTGATGACTCAAGATACATCAAATATTATTCGGTTTTCAAAAGATTGGTGGTTATTATATCAGCAAGCATGGAATGAGCAAACAGAATTTAAACATAAATTTAAAAAATTGGGTAAAGTTATTTTTTGTTTAACTGATGGGATAGAGATTTCTGTTTGTTTACATTGGGATGAGCAAGGAGATATTATTGAGGTAGATGTGATAGAAACTATTGATGATAGTTTGCCTATTTTTTCTGCACCAGAGGAAAATTGGGAGCGATTTCTGAATAAAGAAATTGGGGCAGCTAAAGCGGTTATGACAGGTGTTATTGATTATCAAGGCTCATTTTCTATTATTATAAAATATGGAAAGCATTTTGATTATTTAGCTGATGTAGCTCAAAAGATTACCTGATTTTTGAATTTTTAATCATAAATAAATAACTTCTGAAAGAATTTGCTGGCCAATTTTAGGTTTAAGACTATCTTTCATCACCAAATCAACATTAACACCTAATAAATCACTGAGATAGTTTTCTAGGTGACAAAAGGTTAATAAACCAAAGCGATATTCTGATTCAAATTCAACTAAGATATCAAGATCGCTGTTTAGTGTTTCTTCTCCTCTAACATAAGAACCAAAGATTCCCAATGTCTTAATATTATATTGTTCTCTTAAATATGACTTTTGCTCTCTTAAGCAAGTTTTAATATTTTCTATGTTGGTCATTGATAACTCTCCTACTTTTATCATTTAGTATAGAGGTAGATCAACTAAAAACTATAGTTTTCATTGATTTAATTCTGCATCACACAATAATTTTAACAGTGCCGTTATTTTCTAGACCGACAAATATCGCAGTAGGGTGGGCATTGCTCACCCTACATTAAGTTTAGACAGCTTTTGAAGAATAGGGGGGAAAACGATGATAATACATCGCAATAAGCATGGGAACTAAAACCATCAAATTATAAAACAAATGTAACTCTAAACGAGGGAACCAAATTTGACCGATACTAATAGGAATAGGAGAGTCAAATAAGTTTTGATGAATAATAACTTGACCTAAGAGTAAGGCGTGTTCAAAATGATGATAAAACTGTAAAACAAAAGCCATATCCCACCAAAAACGGGCTTTTCCTGTAAAGGAAGGACGAAATACTGCTAAACCAACTAACATAAAAATAGCGTGGCCATAGTGTAACCATTCAGAGCGCATTAACCAAGGACAAACTAGGCCAAGTAACCCTAAACATTCGGGGCGTTGCCATCCTAAAACCCAAAGTTGATAAGTTTGGATAATATGTTCTAGAAGATGGGAAAAAATAACTAACAGATAGATTTGCATGGCTGGTTTATGCCACCGTCCATTAAGTAAATAAATCAGAGAACGTAAACTATTAGAAATAGGATTAGATTGGATGATTCTTTTGGTAGCAGTAGTCATGATTTATGGCTCCTTAGTAAGAGGATTTATGGAAAAAATTGTAGTAGTAAGGTGTTGTGCATTTAAACTGCTTATTGGTTAAATTACAGGCAAAATTAAACACCTTGATAATCAAGCGATCGCACTTCTTCTAAAGCTTGCTCATTTTCTTTCACCTCCTCAACTAAAACAGCAAAAACTAACGGAGTCTCAAACCCTTTTACACTTACTAAAAACGTGCCAATAACTGTCTCTCCTACGGTTAACCAAACTACCTGAGAATTGGTATTTTTGCGTTTAGAGGCTGCATTTTGAGTCATTAACATTAAGGGTGTATCCACCATCATTCCCGCTTTCTTTAAGCACTCAGAAGCCGTCCAAATGCGGGTAGCTGACACATTGAGAGATTCCCCCTTATAAGCCGCAATAATGTCTGCTAAGGCTAATTTGTGGGTTCCTAAGAGATCGTGCCAAACCGTCCCAGAACGCTCTGTAACAGGTTCAACATCACAGCCAGGAGAACCCTTAACTACTAGGGTTAAAGCCCCCGTATGAGACACAGAAATCTCCTCTCCGTTGATTTCTGGCTTACCATCAACCCGCCGTGTTACTTTTTGCCCTTTGCCTGGTTGGTGAGCTTGTCGAACCATTGCCTTTTGCTTTCCCGACAGGGCGCGATCGCTTCTTACCCGACGCTCGACTGTGGCATCTTCATCGATAATTAGGGTTAGGTTAGCATCAGGGACAACTGTTTTAATGTTGCGATCTAAATAGGGCGGTAATAGGTTAGAAATCCAAGGATCATCAGCTTCTTTATGCTTAATTATTTGCAATTCTAACCCTTCCCAAACCTCTAAGATATTGCCTTCATCATCAAACACAGTTAAGTCATAGATGAAAGTATCATCAAAGTGTTGTCTTTCCTTGGCTGAGACAAATTGATTTTCTGTTAGATTAACCGAATAAATGGTTAATTTTTCGATGCCTGTGGGTAAAATTGTGGCATGGGGAACACAAGCTTGTAAGGCATGAATTACAGCATCTCTTGCCCCTGGATCACCTAATAGTAATGACTGGGGTAAATAGCGACTAAACCATTCATTTGCGGTTTTGGTTTCAATTTCTGCCACACATTCCGTTGCGGTAAGATGTTCATAATTTTTTATCCTTTGAAAACGTCCTTTATGAAACAATAATTCACCATATAAATGTTGTTGTGGATTAATATTTTTGATGACTGATGACTCATGATTGATGACTGATGACTGATGACTGATGACTGATGACTGATAACTGATAACTGAAGAAAAATGATCTACCGTAAATCCTGTTTGCTGACTACGAATTACAGTTTTAATCTTTCCTGACGGGTAGATTAAAGCAGCAATACGAATCTTTAAGGGTTCATCAGCAGAGACAACAATGGGGCGATTAAATTTAACAGATTCAAAGATTATTTGATCCCCCCTAACCCCCCTTAGTAATGGGGGTAACTTTTCCCCTAATAATGCAGTAGCAACCTGTGTCATTGCTTCTAAACCCATCACCCCAGGAAAGATATATTCCCCTTCATAAACATGATCTTTGAGGTAAGGATCATTATCGAGAGATAACTCAACATCTACAATTAATTCAATTCCAGGATAGGATACTTTTTGCTGTTCTATAAAACGTAAAAAAGGCAACTCTAAGGGTTCTATTTGTAGGGTTGCTGGTTCCCCAAATCTTCCTGAAATTATAACAGTGGTAGCATCAAAAGATTGAGTCATTAGACTGCGTAACATATAGATCCCAGTATCAGGAGGAATAGGTGTAATACCCTGCTGCATTAAACTATCAATGCGTCCTAATTTTTCTCCCATGCCTACCCCAGACCAAACTGACCATGCTAAATTAAAACAGTGACAATGGGGATATTTTTCTTTAAATTCTGCTACACAACGCCCTAACCATTCATTTCCTAACCCATAGTCTGCTTCCCCAGGTAATCCAGTTTCAGCAATAATAGAACCAAAGGTTATTAGGTGTTTCAAGGTATCAGGGTTAATAGCAGCAAGTACATTTTTAAATCCTTGTACTTTGGGGGCTAATGTTTGTAAAACGTCCTCTTTTTCTAGGTTTTTGATTAATTTAGGATTGTTTATTCCTGCACCATGAATAATGGCAGTAATAGTTCCTAACTCCCCTTCTATTTGAGCGAGAGACTCTTTAACCTGGTTAGCATTAGTGACATCTAAAGAAACATAAATTACCTTAATTCCTAGAGACTGCATACGCACTAAATTATGGGTTAATTCTTCATCATTTTCCGGTTTAGATCGTCCTAATAAAACAAGACTTACCCCCGTATCTTTTGCTATAGATAAAGCACATTCAGCAGCAATACCTTTACCTCCTCCCGTGACACATAAGACATCTTTGGGAGTGAGAGGTTTGGGGAGTATGGGGAGACTGGGAGACAAGGAAGACTTCTGTAGGGGCGAACGGCCGTTCGCCCCTACTAATTTGAGAAGACGCGATCGCCTGATTCCATCTGTGTCATAATATGCTTCAGTGTAGCCTTCCCCTGACAAGGCTTCTGTGATGATCCAATTCACAGCATGGGGATGATTAATAGGGACATCTACAACACAAATTTTAAGCTGAGAGTTCTCTAAATAAAGAGTTCTGGCGAAAGATGCTGCACCGCCGCTATGTTGCACCAAAATGAAACAATTTGACTCATTAATAGCAAGTTTTGCCCCTTCTAACAAACTCTCAATCATCTGTTGATCAGGTTTAGGAGGAAGACAGACAACCACCCCATTACCCTCATACTGTGACAATGCTGCTTCGAGGGGAGTCTTTAAAGCATAATCTATGGGTGCAATAATACGCCAGTTAGAAGCAGTGGGGTTAGGGGTAGGAAGGGAGGCTATTAAGGGAGATTCGACGAAATCTATAGTAAAACAACGAATCCAAGAATCTACCCCCATAGGAAGGGTTTCTATGGGTTTTATTTCCTTCGTTTGCCCTAAATCTGTTAATGCTTGGGCAATATCTCCCACCGTTGCGTTAGCGTAGTCTGTGGGTGATACTGGTGCAGATAACCCTAAACGACGGGCCGCTTCAGCAACTAATTGACCAACACTGATAGAATTAAGGTGTAAATCACTTAATAAGCGATGATATTCTTCTATTGTTGCAATAGGTAACTCTGTTTTTTCTGCAATTAGTTGACGAACACAGTTTAAGGGAGAATCATCATTATTCTCTGATGGAGTAATTTTGTCTGTAACCTCTTTACTGTCTAGGTGAGTGACTATTTTTTCTGTTGTTTTTTCCTGCTTATTGTCTGTAACCGGATCAATCATAGTTTGAGGTGCTAACTCACAAGGGTTAACAAAAAACTTGGGTTTCCAGTCAAGATTAAAGTCTCTTGTAAACCGTCCATTAAATAAGGCCTCATGGTTAATATCAACTCCTAAGACAAAAGCAGCACCTACCGCCTTTAATAACCCTTTTAGAGAGTCACCACCACTGTCTAAAGAGATAACAGGAACTTGAGAAAAACTAGAGACAATACGCCCTAAAATCTGACCAGGCCCCACTTCTATAAATAAGTCTACATTTTGTTGAGCTAAGGAAACAGCATCAAGAAAACGTACAGGAGAAGTCACCTGTTGTATTAACAGCGATCGCAGATCATCTTCTGGGGTTAATAGTTGTCCCGTGACAGTAGATATGACTGACTTTTGTATGGTAGATAAATCTTGATTTTTGAGATAATCTTCTAAAGGTTTAACCGCTTGAGAGACTAAGGGAGAATGGAAAGCATGGGAAACAGGTAAAAGAATTGTTTTGATGCTTTTCTTGGCAGCTTTTTCGATTATATCTTGGACTCCTAAATCTTCCCCAGATATAATGGTTTGCTGAGGTGAATTAATTCCTGCAATGACGACAACGCGACCATTTAACAACCCTTTAACTGTCTCTTCATTCGTGCCAATACTCGCCATTTTTCCGGTAGAGTCCCCTAATTCTGCCATAGCTTTACCCCGCACTTTAGCCAGACGAATTACAGCAGCTTCATCAAAAACACCCGCCCAATGTAAGGCGCATAATTCCCCTAAGCTATTACCCACAGAAACATCAGCCTTAATACCAAATGAGTCTAAGATGTTTAAACCAGCAACAGTAGAGGTAACAATGGCAGGTTGAGCAATTTTAGTAGATATTTTGTCTTCAGTATGAGACAAATTTGCTGTCTCATATAACATCTTTAATTGAGAGAAGCGATCTTCCCAAAGTCCACCATGAACATAAACAGGGGCAGATTGTCCAGGGAATAAAAAACCAATTTTAGGCTGATCATGTTTAATTCCAACAAAGACATGATCTGGATTTTTGTTGTTTTCTAATTCTCCATCTATGAGCAAGATTAATTCATGTAAGTGACTGGTTAATTCATCAGGTTTACTGGCAATTACAGCAGCACGAATAGGCAAATCAAAATCAATCTTTTTATTGACTTTTGCTGCTAAATCTGCTATCTCAGCAGAGGATAACTTAGAACTAAACTCTAATAATTGAGAAACTTGAGTCCTTAACTCCTCCTTGGTTTCTGCTGTCAAAAGAAGCAACTCAGCATCTTGATAACTGGTAATTAAGTTTTGTTCCTTTGCTGTTAACTTTTGACGACGAATATTTCCTAAACCTTCTAAGACAATATGGGTATTAATTCCACCAAAACCCATCGCACTAACCGCAGCACGAAGACAGCGATCGCTAGGCCATAACTTACCCACATTATTAACTTGCAAAACAGGACTATTTTTAGTTAACTGATCATGGGGAATGTCACATCCTGTTGTTGGGGGAATGATTTGGCTATAAACTGCCATTGTTGCCTTAATTAAACCCCCTATTCCAGCAGCAGCTTTAGTATGTCCAATATTGGCTTTAAGTGAACCAATATAAGCAGGTTCAAAGACCATATTTGTATTGTTACTGGTTTCTTTTATAGCGCGAGAAAGCACTTGTAATTCCACCCCGTCACCGACAGGAGTACCCGTACCGTGTCCCTCAAAATAACTAACCGTATCAACTCCCAAACCTGCACGACGATAAGCACGTTTTACAGCCAATAATTGTCCTTCAACTTCAGGCCTTGTCATCCCTCCATTACCATCAGAAGAAATACCCCAACCTCGGATAACACCATAGATCCGTTTTTGTTGTTCTAAAGCATCCTCATAACGCATTAATACGACAAAACCGCAACCCTCACCAGGGATAAAACCAGCAGATTTCTTGTCATAAACTTTCATCTCTTTTTCTGCTAATGCACCCACTTTAGCAAAACCTACTAATTCAAAGGGATCAATGCTTAAATCGACTCCTCCAGCTAAAGCAAGATCGAGATCACCTGTTAACAACTGAGTGCAAGCATTTGCTACTGCTAATAAAGAAGAACTACAAGCACCATCAATAATATAACCGCCCCCTTTTAAGTTAAAATGATTACAGATTCTTCCGGCAATTGTATTAGATAAATTTCCGGCTAAAGATTCCTCCCCAATAGGTTCAAAAGGTTCCTTATATTTGATTTCTAATTTATTAATAAATATCTGAATTTCTTCAAGAGAAAATTCTTGATTAATTAACTGAGATTCAACTACACGACGGACATAAGGCCAACGTAAACGTAATGTATTAGCGCGAGAAAATTCACCTGTTAAAGTATTACCTAATAACACCCCTGTGGTTTCATTCGGTAAATTTTTACCATCGATAAAACCTGCATCATTTAATGCTTGAGATGCCATATCTAAGGCTAACCAATGCACTAAATCTGCTGCTCTAAAGGTACTACCAACTACCCGAAAAGCGATACGATCAAAGTCATATCCTTCTATGACTGCTGCTGACTGAGAATAGATAGCATCAGGGGTAGATTTATCAGCCGAAAAATAGTCATTTAAGGATAATCTTTCATCAGGAAAGCGACGAAAAGCACGACGTTTTGATAAGACATTTTCCCATAATTCTTGAGGATTTTTAGCATCAGGATATTGACAAGACATCCCAACAATAGCGATTTGAGGATTACAGTTAGAGAACATAGTATTCATTATTTTATCTCCTTAGTAGGGTGGGCAATGCCCACCATGATCACTTAAACTTGTGTAATTAGAGGAAGCTCATTGAGATAAGCTTGTAATCTTTCAATCAAGGGTTTAAAGTAATAAATCAAACCTCGAACTAAACAAATAAATGTGAGTCCAAAGAACATCCCAAACACTACATGAAACATCATTAAAACTCCATAAGCAGCAGCAACAGACAACCCAAAAATTACTTGATTTTTCGGTTGAATTGGTGTAGTACCTGGATCACTTATCATATAGAAAGTAAAGAGAACAAAAGCAACCCCTGTCATCGGTAATAAGGCTGGAACTAAAGGCGTTTCAAACCAATAACTTCTGATAGCTGCTTGTAAGAAAAATCCCCCAACCCAAGCCATAATTAATGGTAATTTACGGGTAAAACGCGCATTAAGAAAGGTTCCTGTACAAATAATAATTGCTGGAAAAATCCAATCAGCCCATCCATATAAATTCTCAGTAAATTGATAAGGTGGGGAAATTCCAATCCAAGGAAATAGAATTAAAGTAACACTAATTCCAAAATTTGAAGGGTTTAAAAAATGCCGTAATTTATTACCCATAGAAACCCGAAATAGATATTTTGAGGCAATAGCAACCGCCGCTGCAAATGCAATGGAAAATAATCGCTCATTAGCATATAAAAGCATTGCTACTGCTAACCCTGTAATATGAGCAGGTAAAAGAAAGTCAATAAATGTGGTGATATTTCCCAAGAAACGAGGTTCTTTACCATTGCTCAAACTCTCAAAAGTTTCTAACAATAATTCCATGCTATAAGCTGCTATTAAAGACACAAAAGGTTGGGCCCAAGATTGCTCAAAACCGAGGAAAGTATGACCTAAGATATTGAGGAATGTAATTGCGATCGCAAAACGACGTAAACCTGCAAGACGTGGGTTTTCAGTAGAAGTCTTTTTCTGGGTAATTGGGGTAATATTGGAAGTAGAAATGAATTGGGTAATTGTCATGGCTTTAATTCAAGATATAACAGAGGATGTGATCGTTCCTTCTAGTGATTTACTGAGTGATGAACCGCAAATGGAAACTTATTTACACCTCCAACAGATGATTTTGCTGCTGAAATGTTTAGAATGGCGGTGGCGAGATCAACAAAACTTCTTTGCTGCGGGAAATTTGACCATTTATTACAGTCCCCGTCAACGGAAATCTGAACATTTTCGAGGCCCTGATTTTTTTGTTGTTTTAGATGTAGAAAGAAAACCTCGTAAGAGTTGGGTAGTTTGGGAAGAAGGGGGCAAATATCCTAATGTAATTGTAGAAATTTTATCAACCACAACGGCAGAAACTGATCGAGGTTTAAAGAAACAGATTTATCAAGATATTTTCCGCACTCCTGATTATTTTTGGTTTGATCCAGAAACCTTGGAGTTTCAAGGATTTCAGTTAATGTCAGGTCAATATCAAGCAATAGAACCTAATGAGAAAGGATGGTTATGGAGTCAACAGTTAGGGCTATATTTAGGGCTTGATCATGATAAATTGCGGTTTTTTACTCCTGAAGAAAAGTTAGTGTTAACGCCAGAAGAAACAGCAGAACGTTTAGCCGAGAAACTGCAAGAACTGGGAATTAATCCTGATGACATAGATTAGTCAGTTTGGGGTGTTGGGTTGGGTTAAACCAGGGTTAACCCAACGGACTAAAAGATGATTATTCCTGAGTGTTTCCCTTGCGTTTAATACCAGCAATTGACCCTAAACCAAATAAGAGAAGGCCAAGGGTTGTGGAGGGTTCAGGGATAGATGCAGCCGCAGCATCTCTGGGATCAGCAGGGATACCCTTAGATTGAGCGAGTCGAAACTGAAATTCAGCAACATCGTCTTGATTGTCTCCAGTATCATTACCATTAAAACCAATACCATGACCAGCTAAAGTCAAACTTCCCAGTACATTGTTTTCGCTGATCTCCCCTGGAGTACAACCAATACCCGCTTCACAATTTTTAAAGTAAACGCGGACGGGTTCTGAACCTTCATGGAGATAGACAACTCTGGGGGGAAACGTCGTTAAATTATCATCTCCTCTCAAAAAGAGTGGATTAGGATTAAAGACCGTTCCCAAACCAGGAATATCAACCTCAGCAAAAACATTGAAAAAGCTCGTAGCTGGGAAGTCTAGGTTAGAATCTCCACTGTTACCTGAGTTGGACACAACTTCCCCTGGACTAATGGGTTGATCCGGTGCTTTATTACCAACCCGAACATTAAATCCTGCGCCATTGGTCAGCAATAAAGACTCAACATTAGTATGGACTTCTCTGGCACCAGGAACGTCAAATTCAGGGGGCATGATCGAGAAATCACTATCAGAGATGATTCTTCCTGCTATCCCAACTATTGCTCCTCCTGTGTCAATAGCATCCCCATCAATATGAGGATCACTCCGCCCAATGACGGTGTTGGGATCGGACAGCAGAGGACTGGTAAAGGTGAAAGTCACAGGATCGTATAAAGAGAGAGGAAGGCTCTCAAACAGTGGGCGAAAGTGCGGATTAATCACAACCTCGAAACCCCCTAGAGAAAAGGTGTTGTCGTCTGCTGGCCCTCCAGGAAACATTTGTGCTTTGGCTTCTGGGGACACACCTAAAAAGGCGATCGCACTTAAACCAACAACACCAATTAAACTACGGGTAACAAACTTGGATGGATTCAAAATAGTCATGGTTTCATACTCCTTGTCTAACAGTTAAATTTGGTTAATTTTTAAGTTAGGTAGGTTGAGTTATCAAATACCCAACCTCAATACAGTTAAGATGTTCGGTTAAAACAGGGTTAACCCAACGGACTTAAGAAATGATTATTCAAGACTGTTTCCCTTGCGTTTTAGACCAGCAACTGAACCTAAACCGAATAAGAGAAGGCCAAGGGTTGTGGAGGGTTCAGGAACAGAAGGTAAATCTACTGCATCTACCCGGCCAGGTGCAATAGGATCTATCCAATTTTGTCCGCCATCAAGGCTAATTTGACCATAAATATCAAAGAAGCTCATAATTTCAAACTTCCCGTTGGCTAACTCCGTAACCATAGTCATTCCAGTGGAGGCCGTATCAGGATCTTCACGAAACATTAATCCATCAGGTAATCCCAAAAGATCAAGTTGCAACATTTCATTGTCGAAAGTCTTTTTCACTAGACCATCATTAAGAGTCTCTATGTTTATCAGGGTGATCTTTGTTGTTACTGCAGCGGGTATACCTTTAAGATCGAGTTTTCGTCCATCAGGAAGCGTCACAACCATATCCACATCGGAGTTAAACATTTCTGTCTGCATATCACCGATGTTCATCGGTTCATCCCCCGTGAATTTAATATCACGGAAACGAGAGTGGAAAGGGTTACTAAAATCAATGCCATTGGGATACTGGAGATGTTGTTGGGCAGCGTAGGCACAATCAACGGGTGGCAAAGAACTACCACTGCTAGTACACATTTGTGCTTTGGCTGACTCTGGAAAACCTAAAAAGGCGATCGCACTTAAACCAACAGCCCCGATTAAACTACGGGTAATAAACTTCGGTGGATTCAAAAAAGTCATGGTTTCATACTCCTTGTCTAACAGTTAAATTTGGTTAATTTTTAAGTTAGGTAGGTTGAGTTATCAAATACCCAACCTAAATACAGTTAAGGTGTTGGGTTAACCCTCGTTTAACCCAACAGACTAAGAGATTATTATTTCTCAGTGCTTCCTTTGCGTTTAATACCAGCAACTGACCCTAAACCGAGTAAGAGAAGGCCAAGGGTTGTAGAGGGTTCGGGAATTTTTTTGTCTGTATGGCGGGCCCATGCTGCTGAATCATCATAGGTCTTAACGATAAAGCCACCATTACTATCGTAAGTTCCCAGTCCTGAGCCGATAAAAGATTCAAAGCCAGTCTGGAGGATATTATTCTGTGAATCAACCAGTTTCCAGTAAAAATCTAATGTATTCGTCCAACTGGCCATATTGCCCATGTCCATAAGAGTCATAGATGACACAGGTTGAGTTTGAGTATCATCAAGCATTAAGAAGACGTTTTGATTGCCAAACTCAGCTACAGGGGTAACGCTCATTAAATTGAGACTAACAAATTGAAGATCAATCGTACACTTACCCGTTGCGTCGAAATCACAATCATTGAGTCGCTCTACAGCCGTATCAGCACCCCCTGGCAAAACGGGAACTCCTTTAAAGTAAACACGCCCCATAGGTCCGCTTTGGTCAAAATCTACCCATGTGTCTGAACCAAGAGGAGTAAAAAGATAATCAATTCCTGCGTTAATATCTGCTGCTTTCACAGACTCTGTCACCCCAAAAAAGGCGATCGCACTTAACCCCACAGCCCCAATTAAACTACGGGTAACAAACTTCGGTGGATTCAAAATAGTCATGGTTTAATTCTCCATTAGTTAACATTTACATTTGCTTGAAATACGCTCCTTAACAGAAGCTGGTTTTAAAACTTCTAGCTCATACTAGAAGCGGTTTTTGTCGTTTCTCCCAGTCGCACAGTATGGCTACCTGGTGCTAACAACAAACTTGTGTGTTGGGGTTGTCCCTCTGTATCGCGCCATTGCACCTCAACGGGTAAAGCAGCATCTGCACTCACTTTCCCTAAGCCAAAATGCAACCGAGAACTCCTCACCCCAGAATGTCCATTTCCTCCGTCTACCTGAGCAACTAATTTCTGTCCATCAGGTAAACTCACTGTTACTGAAGCACCGATCGCCTCAGAAATAGAAGCGTTACTATAGCGCAATAGTTTTAAATCTAAAAATGCCCCTGTGTCATGACTATCGTTGCGGTAGAAATAGGAATCTTCCCATTGGTTGGCAAAAATGAAGTCTAAATCTCCATCTCCATCAACATCTGCGGTAGCAATACCCCGCGTTACATAGGCTTCATCTAACCTTAATTCCTTAGCTAAATCGTAATAACGACCATCAGCACCACGGACAAAGAATGGGTTATGTTGATGCCCACTTAAATCATCGCCGTCTTGGAATTTAAACCAACTATTAGATACCTTTAATAATTGATCATTGCTTAATGCTAATTCCTGTAATTCTGGCCAACGATACACATCCCCTTTACGAAAACCAGTTGCTTGTAATGCTTCTAATTCTCCATCATTATCGAAGTCGGCAAATTTGGTTTCCCAACCCCAACCACCGCGAGATAATCCTAATGATTCACTCTCATCTTTATAAGGGGCAATTCCTTGATTCATCTTAGCAACTTTTCCCGTACTTGTAAAGAGAAAATGACTTTCTTCTAAAGCATATTCATCAGCAATATTGCTCACATAAATATCTAACAAGCCATCATGATTAATGTCTCCAAAATCTACCCCCATTCCCTTAAAAGAATCATGACCCAATACTTTAGAATTAGGAGTCGTAAACCCTTTCTCTCCTTCAAGTACAGCAAATTTAAGCTTGCCAGGAACTGACCTATTATGTAAGAGATGATCTGGCCCAAAATCATTGGCAAAGTAGATTTCTGGTAATAAATCTCCATCTAAATCAGCCGTTCCTACCCCTAATGTCCAGCCATGAGTTGTCTTTTCATCAAAGACATTTGCAACTTCTTGATAAGCAACTTTATCTGAATCTTTTTCCCACAATAAAACCCGATTTGTTCCCCCATTATAAGCACGGGTCATAGAATCTTGCATTTGTTCTATTTTAGTGCTATTTGGGTCAATAATTTCTGAGTTATCAGGGAAATAATTGCCGATAATTAAATCATTGTGTCCATCTCCATCTAAATCAGAAAAAGCAGCAGCATTGGTGTACCATTTATCACCCGTTGACACAATATCTTGAGCAACATAACTATCACTATTAAGACTCAATAAAGTAGAAAAATTTTCACCTTCTGCCTCCTGCCTGGTTATCGAGCGGAGTCGAGATATGCCTCCTGCCTTCAGAAAAGCAACAGGAGTGCGTCCCCAATAATAAACCAAAAGATCTATGCTTCCATCTTCATTAATATCCCCAGGTAAACATCCCATAGGTGCCATAGTTACAGCATCATAAGACAAATTTACAGGAGACAAAGTAAAGGGTGAATAGCGATCGCCACTCCCTGGTATGGGTGCAACAATTACCTGATCATTACGGGGTTCGACATAACAAACATCATTATCTAACCCGTCCCCGTCAAGATCATTCATGGCAACAGCAGCCCCTACAGCCGATATCCAGCCAGAATGACGCTTTAAACTCGGATTAACTTCACGAATCTGATGATAAGGCTCTCCTGCTACTTCTGGCAAAGGAAAACGGGTAAATTCAAACCGAGAAGCGATCGCGTCTCTTTCACTAGCCGAGAGAACAGGAAGACGAGAAAAAGCAAATAAGACAATAATAACGGTAAAAGCTAAGATATGCTTGCCATAGCGTCGTATAGCGCGTTTTAAGTTTCTCATGATGCTAATTTCTACTTAGACAAAGTGCTTTTGAATCCGTTGCCGCCACTGTTCATAAGCCGGAACAGTTTCGCTGTAGGATAATCCTGTTAAGGTGTCATCGGTAATATCTGCTGCAAGTTGTGCTGACATTCCACACAAGATCTCAGCCGCTATCTCCGTATGTTCCGTTAAATTTCCGGCTCTAATGCGGGTTTTAGCAGCAAAAGCCACCCCTTGAGCTAATTCTGGATAATATGGTTTAGAAGCCTCTTTTAAGCTGGCTATAGCCGCTTTTTCTGCCCTCCCTGCATAAGCACAAGCTAAACCGATACCACTCCATAAGTCAGCCCGTCTACTGGGTTGAAATTGGGCGATCGCCTGTTGAATAGCCTGAATATCTGCCCCTTTGACAAACCAGAGACTTCTACCTAAACCTTGATCAAAGACACGACTGCTATACCCTGACAAGTTGTTCGGTGGTTTAATGCCTTGTATATATTCACGCCATTGAAAATATCCTTGATGAAACCCATACCCGTCTATAGTTAACCAACCCAGTAAAGGATCAGGTTTCTGTAGGGACGAAAGGCCTTTCGCCCCGAATTGCTGTAATCTTGTTAAATAGGCTTGAATGCCCCCAGGAAGTCGCGCTAATAGCCATCCGATGCCCACATAAGTCATATAAATGTGGTTTTGTCCTTCTGATGCTAAAAATTCCGTAATCCTGGTTTTATTCCAAGGAGTAAGGTGATCTAGTAAGGTTAACCCCATAGCGGCCCCCTCAAAGGCAAATCCTCTGTATTCTGCCTCAATTTGATTAAGTTGGGCAATGACATGATTAGGAGAATTAAAGGCGATCGCTGTTTGATATCCTTGTAAAAAGGTCTTACCAATGGCTTCTAAGTGCTGTTGTGTCTTGGCATTCTTCCCCTGAAACCCGCGTTTAGCAAAGGTTGCTTCTTCTAGGGAAATGCCTAATAGGGTTTGTCGTAATTTATTAAAAAATGATGGGGCAAATGTAGACGTATCCGCACTTTTCCCCTGGGAAAATGGCGTTGCAATTGTTACAATGATGAACATAATGGTTTGTCAGCCTCCACCCTGGCAGGGGTGGGTAGGTGTGGAAAAACTATTTTTTTGAGATTTTTAGCTTGAGTTGGGGCTTTTCTGCTTCAACTCGGTTTTTTTTGGGAAAGGGCGATCGCAGTAATTGTCACCTGGTTTTCTAATATTCTTTGTCTCATCAATATCTCCTGGCTATAAACAGTAAATTTATCAACACCAACTAATTTAAAGCAAGTTCACCAATTTGAGTGTTGTTTTTCCGCAAATATGTTCGTTTTCGTTACATTTATTTACACACCTTCAAACAACTTAAAATATAGAGGGTTTTTTGTTAACTTTAAATTACGCTTTGTCCAATTTTGTACAAGTTTGTCCAAGTTTGTCTAACTTTATCCCTTGATTTTAAGTTTGATTACAAAAAGTAAATTGATTGTAAACTTGAAAACTCAAGAATCAATTAAAATTTAGGAGTCTAATCTTAGCTTTGTCTTGTCCCAACTGTTCCCAAAGATAGGCCCTAACTTGATTTGATCCTCTAGAGGTATTTTCCCTAATTTTTAACCAGTAATTTACCCCAATTCTATCCATTAATACCACAAAACCAAGGGATCAGTAAGGAATAAATAATTAAAATTTTCAAACTTAACAAATCTTCAAAAAATAGTCAAGAATAGGAAGGGTAAAAAAGTTAGGATATCTTTGACAATTAAAAGCTAATTTAAGCCGAAAACTTTCAAAATAAAATAACCGAAGAATGAAAAATGACTCAGATAAAAATGCAAAATCAATGGTTAAGCCCCCTTATTATGGTTTTTTTCGCCATAATTGGCTCATCCGTCATCACCTTAGCGATAGTTGCTCAAATACGACCTTCCCCTTCCAATCAGTCCATAAATGTTAATAGATTACCCACAGAAAAAACGCGCCTAAAAACCGTAGCAGCTTTAGGCAGATTAGAACCCCAAGGAGAAGTTATCCAGATCTCAGTTCCCACGGTACTAGAAGGGGCTAAGGTCGAACAATTATTCTTAAAACAAGGAGAAACCGTCAAAAAAGGGCAAGTAATCGCCATTCTGCATAACCGCGATCGCCTTCAAGCTGCCCTCGACCAAACTATGTCTCAAGTAGCCATTGCCCAAGCCAATTTAGCCAAAGTGAACGCAGGGGCAAAAATTGGGGAGATTCGCGCCCAAAAAGCTGATATTGCCCGCATTGAAGCGGAATTACAAGGACAAAAAGCCAGCCAACAAGCCAGCATTAACCGCATTAAGGCAGAACTCAACAACGCTAAAACCGACTGTCACCGCTACCAAACCCTTTATCAAGATGGGGCCATTTCCGCCTCAGAAAAAGATAATATCTGTGTCAAAGCTGAGACATATCAAGAACAATTGATTGAAACACAGACCAACCGCGATCGCACCATTGCTACTCTAGCGCAACAGTTAGCAGAAGCCCAAGCAACCTTAGAACAGATCGCAGAAATACGCCCCGTAGATGTGGCGATCGCTCAAGCAGAACTAAATAAGGCAAAAACCGAGGTTAAGCAAGCCCAAGCTAACCTAGACTTAGCCTATGTTTACGCGCCTCAAGATGGTCAAATTCTCAAAATTCAGACTTTTGCCGGGGAAATGGTCGGTCAACAGGGTATTGTAGACTTAGGACAAACTCAACAGATGTATGCGATCGCCGAAGTTTATGAAACCGACATTCACCAGATCCGCAATGGTCAAACTGCCACCATTAGCAGTCAAGGGTTTGAGGGAAAATTAACCGGAACTGTTGACGAAATTGGCTTACAAATTGGCAAAAAAGACAGTTTAGGAACTGATCCTGCTGCTGATGTTGATGCGAGAGTGGTGGAAGTTAAAATTCGCCTCTCTCCAACTTCGAGTCAACAGGTTAGAGGTTTAACCAACTTACAAGTTAAGATTATCATCAATACTCAATCCTTACCTGCGGCTAATTCTTAATTATGGGTTTGGCTAAAATTTCTCTTGCTTGGTTACAACTAAAACATCAAAGAATGCGCCTACTCACAGCTATTGCTGGCATTAGTTTTGCGGTGATTTTGATGTTTATGCAGTTAGGTTTTCAAGCAGCTTTATTTGATAGCGCGGTCTTACTTCATCATAGTTTACGGGGGGATATTTTTTTATTAAGTCCTCGTTCAACGGCATTAATTGCCATGAGAAGCTTTTCTGAGAGACGATTATATCAAGCATTAGCACTTAATAATGTGGAATTTATTACCCCCATTTATTTAGGGTTTGCTCAATGGAAAAATCCGACTAATCCTTTAGCATGGCGTAATATTCATATTATCGGTTTTGATACAGAATATCCAGTTTTTGATTTACCTGGAGTCAAGTCTAATGTGGATAAGTTAAATGAACCTGATGTGGTGTTATTTGATGAAGCATCTCGCCCTGAATTTGGCCCAGTAACAAGGCTTTTTCAACAAGGAAATTATATCACAACCGAAATTGATAATATGAGCAATGCCACCCGTCAGGTTAAGGTTGTGGGGTTGTTTAAATTGGGAACAACTTTTGGTATTGATGGCAATTTGATTACCAGTCATGTTAATTTTTTACGAATTTTTTCCCGACGACAAAAAGGATTAATTGAAGTAGGAGTTATTAAACTAAAATCAGGGATTAATTCTCAGCAATTCAAACAAGAATTACAACAACTTATTCCCAATGATGTCAAGATTTTTACAAAACAAGAATGGATTGATTTTGAGAAACAATATTGGATGACAAGTACCGCCATTGGTTTTATTTTTACCTTGGGGGTTGGGATGGGTTTAATTGTTGGTATTGTAGTCGTTTATCAGATTCTTTATACTGATGTTTCTGATCACTTAAAAGAGTATGCAACCCTAACGACAATGGGTTACAAACATCGCTATTTTCTCACTGTTATCTTACAAGAATCGATCATTCTAGCTTGTCTTGGTTATATTCCTGGTTTTCTTATTTCTTCAGGGCTTTATATCATCGCTTATCAAAAAACTCTCTTACCGATCGCCATGACTCATAATCGAACTTGGTTCGTCTTTTTATTAACAGTTTTTATGTGTTTTATCGCGGGAATAATCGCTATTCGTAAACTACAAGATGTTGATCCTGCTGATATTTTTTAACTAGAAAATATGTAGGGGTAATTGATGAATTACCCCTATAGATAGGTTTTGTGCGTAAGTCCGGAGCAACTTATCCTTGAGGGTTTAACCAGCCCGCACTTAAGACGATAGTCAAAGCAATAAAAACAGTGCTGAGTGTCCAGGTAACTTGGTTTAAGGTTTTCTCAGCACTCTTGGCCGACGTAAATAACTGTGCTTGTCCCCCAATACCCCCTAACCCGTCTCCTTTGGGACTGTGTAAGAGAATGAGAATGATTAACAAAGCGGCGGTGACTGTCCAAATAGTTTGAATAAGTTGCGGTAAGGTCATTAGTTTCTTATGGGTTAACGAGAAAGGTGAACAGGTGTACGATTCGTTTTGATTTCCACCTCGGCCGGTTGAATCAGCGATCGCCCTGTCATTTCTACTGGCTGTGGTAATTGTAGAATCTGGAGGATGGTTGGGGCAACATCAGCCAATTTGCCATCGTCCCTTAATTCAACCATACCGCCATGGCCAGGAATTTTGCGCCCTTCTCCTTCGACTAAAATAAAGGGGACGGGATTAGTTGTATGGGCTGTCCAGACGTTCCCATCTTCATCTCTCATGGTTTCTGCATTGCCATGATCAGCAGTAATAAGGGCAGTTCCCCCCATTTTACTAATACTCGACAATAACCGTCCTAAACAATTATCGACGGTTTCAATGGCTTGTATAGCCGCTTCTGTATTGCCTGTATGCCCCACCATGTCAGGGTTGGCATAATTCATCACTATCAGGCCATAAACACCTTTGTCGATGGCTTTACAGGCAGTATCTGTCACCGCTTCTGCTGACATGGCCGGGGCTTGATCATAAGTTGCTACCATGGGACTTTGAATGAGTTCCCGATCTTCTCCTTCCAGGGGTTTTTCTAACCCACCATTGAAGAAATAGGTGACATGGGGATATTTTTCGGTTTCGGCGGTGCGAAATTGTTTTAAACCATGACGAGAGACGACTTCCCCTAAAATATTGTCGAGGTTTTGGGGTGCAAAGGCGACTTTAACGGGTAGACGAGGATCGTATTGAGTAAAGGTGACAAAATTTAAAGGTTGGATTAATTCTCGCGGAAATCCCTCAAAACTGGGCATGGTAAGGGCTGAACAGATTTCTCTGGCCCGATCAGGTCGAAAATTGAAGAAAATGACTCCATCTCCCGCTTCTATGGCCCCTGGTGCAATGCGGGTGGGGGGAATAAATTCATCGGTTTTATCTTGAGTATAAAAATCTTTTATAACTTCAATGGCGGAACGTCCATCACCAACGCCGTTTTGGGTGATCAGATCATAAGCTTTTTGCACCCGATCCCAACGGTTATCCCGATCCATTGCATAATAACGGCCACTGATGGTGGCAATGCGTCCGATCCCTATTTTTTCAATGTGGTCAGCAATTTTGGCGATCGCCTTCACCCCATCGGTGGTATTGGTATCCCGGCCATCAGTAATAACATGAACACAAACATCTGTAATATTTTGTTGTTTAGCTAAATTGAGGAGTCCTAATAGGTGGTCGATGTGAGAATGCACCCCACCTTCTGAACATAAGCCAATGAGATGCAGTTTACCCTTGCCAGAACGCACTTCATCACAAATTTCGACTAATGCGGGGTTTTCGTAAATTGACCCATCTTCAACAGCATCGGAAATTCTGACTAATTCTTGGGGGACAATACGACCAGCACCTAGGTTAAGGTGTCCCACTTCTGAGTTGCCCATTTGACCTTGAGGAAGCCCTACATCTTTGCCTGATGTCCGAATAAGGGTTCTGGGATAGGTCGTCCAAAGGCAGTCCACCACCGGAGTTTGGGCCATGGCAATGGCGTTATCTTCGGTTGATTTACGATAACCCCAGCCATCTAGAATTACTAGCACCACTGGAGATACAGGTGCTTGTGCCATGATTGTTCACCTATTAGTTCAATTGTCATGCACAGTAATCATAACACTTCTGTCTCCAAAGTACCTAATTTTTGCTGGTTTCTCAAATCTTTTTTTGTAAATATACTTATGACGGTGATAATTATCATTGATTGTTGATAAAATTATAAATCATCTTCTGATATTTCATCCCTTAAGTCTCACGAGTCGCAATATAAACGTTAAAATGCCCCAATTCACGTCTCTTGAACAAGCTCTTAAGCACTTTTTTGGTTACGATCAGTTTCGCCCTGGTCAGTCTAAAATTATTACGGAAGCCCTTGATAATCGGGATTTATTAGTGATTATGCCCACCGGAGGGGGCAAATCTCTATGTTTTCAGCTTCCGGCTTTGTTGAAACCTGGGTTAACTGTGGTAGTTTCCCCTTTAATTGCCTTGATGCAAGATCAGGTTGATTCTTTATTAGATAATGGCATTGGGGCTACTTTCTTGAATAGTACCTTAACTTGGGAAGAATTGCAATCAAGAGAAAAAGCCATTGTCAGTGGCAAAATCAAGTTACTTTATGTGGCACCGGAACGCTTATTAAATGAAAAGTTTATGCCTTTCCTAGATTTTTTGTCCACTAAAATCGGGATTTCTGCTTTTGCTATTGATGAGGCCCATTGTGTATCAGAATGGGGTCATGATTTTCGTCCTGAATATCGACAATTAAAGCAACTAAGAAACCGTTATCCTCAAGTTTCTATGTTGGCCTTAACTGCTACGGCAACTAAACGGGTGAGAGAGGATATTATTAAACAGTTAGGACTGCAAAAACCGACCGTACATCTAGCTAGTTTTGATCGACCTAATTTATATTATGAAGTTCAACCAAAATCTAGACAAAGTTATACACAATTATTGAGTTATATTCGCACTCAAAAAGGCTCTGGAATTATTTATTGTTTAAGCCGTAAAAATGTTGATATGATTGCCTCGCGTTTACAACAAGATGGCATTGAGGCCTTACCTTATCATGCAGGGATGTATGATGATGAAAGGTCAATTAATCAAACCAGATTTATTCGAGATGATGTCAGAATTATTGTAGCAACGATTGCCTTTGGTATGGGTATTAATAAACCCGATGTTCGCTTTGTTATTCATTATGATTTACCCCGTAATTTAGAAGGTTACTATCAAGAATCTGGTCGAGCAGGAAGGGATGGAGAACCAGCAAATTGTGTCTTATTTATGGGTTTTGGTGATCTCAAAAAGATTGAATTTATGATTGATCAAAAATCAGAACCCCAAGAACAAAAAGTCGCTCGTCAACAGTTACGTCAAGTCGTAGATTATGCGGAGGGAACTGAGTGTAGAAGAAGCATTGTTTTAAGATATTTTGGTCAACAATTTAGAGGTAATTGTGATAATTGTGATAATTGTAAAAACCCTAAACCTGTAGAAGATTGGACAATTGAAGCGCAAAAATTTCTCTCCTGTGTGGCCCGTTGTCAAGAAAGATTTGGGATGACCCATATTATTGATGTTTTACGGGGTTCTAAAAAGAAAAAAATTGAACAGTATGGACACCATTTACTGTCAACTTATGGCATTGGTGAAGGTAGAAGTGTGGCAGAATGGAAGATGTTAGGACGCTCTTTAATTCATCAAGGTTTAGTGAGTGAAACAACAGATGGATTTTCTGTGTTAAAATTAAATAAAAAGAGTTGGGAAATCTTTAGAAATGAACGAAAAGTTGAAATTGCAATCACTGAATCATTAACCACTAAAATCCTAGATGAATATAATCCTAGACAAGCTGAAAGTGATTTATTGTTGGATAAATTAAGACAGTTGAGAAAACATTTAGCCGATGTGCATAAAATTCCTCCTTATGTTATTTTCGCTGATTCTAGTTTACGTTTAATGACACAAATTAAACCCCAAACATTAGAAGCATTTAAAAAGATTTCTGGAGTAACTGCATATAAAGCAGAGCAATATGGGGATAGTTTTGTCTCGGAAATTAGGGAATTTTGTCAACAACAAAGTTTACCCACACCCTTACCAAATCAGAGTAATATGATTACCTTACAATTGTATCAACAAGGGTTAACTATTCCAGAAATTGCTAAAAGTAGAAACTTAAAAGAATCAACCATCTATACCCATATTTCTGAATTAATAGAAATGCAGCAACCTATTGATATTGATCAGTTTATTTCAGAAGCGAAAAAAGCTATGATTATTAAATGTATAGAAACTATTGGAGATGGTGCATTGACTCCAATAAAAAATCATTTAGGAGATGATTATAGTTATAATGAAATAAAGTTAGTGAGAGGTTGGTATCGACGACAAAATAAATAGTTTAAGGGAAATCTTGCACAATCTAACTAATTAGGAGTTTAACCCATGAGCGACCCTATAACAGTCACCTACTCACTAGAAGAAGTCCTTAAGCGTATGGACGACAAACTAGATAAAATGAATGAACGTTTTGATAAGATAGATGAACGCTTGAATAAGATTGAGATAGAAGTAACGGAAGTTAAGACGGAATTAAAGGGAATGAATAAACGGTTAGATTCTCAAGAGTTTATCAATCGTTCCGTTGCTATTGGGGTTATTATCGCTTTAACCAGTGGGGTAATTAAGTTATTTTTCCCCAACTTCCCTAACCTACCCCATTAACTATTATAACTAATTACGGAGTTTAACCCATGAGCGACCCTGTTACAGTCACCTACTCACTCGAAGAAGTCCTTAAGCGTATAGAGGACAAACTAGACAAGATGGATGGACGTTTGAATAAGATTGAGATAGAAGTAACAGAAGTTAAGACAGAACTAAAAGGAATTAATAAACGGTTAGATTCTCAAGAGTTTATTAATCGTTCCATTGCTATCGGGGTTATCGTTGCTTTAACCAGTGGTGTGATTAAGTTATTTTTCCCCAACTTCCCTAACCTACCCCATTAACTATTATAACTAATTAGGAGTTTAACCCATGAACGACCCTGTTACAGTCACCTACTCCTTAGAAGAAGTCCTTAAGCGCATTGAGGGTAAGCTAGACACCCTCCAAGAAGACGTAACGGATTTAAAAATAGGACAAGCTAGATTAGAGGAAAAAGTCGATGGTTTAGGGAAACGATTAGATAATCAAGAGTTTATTAATCGTGGTGTTTTGATTGGCTTAATCGTGGCTTTATTAGGAGGATTAGCTAAAATGTTGGGATTTATAGGAAATCCTTAATAAAATAGCCATGATAAACTTTTTCTGTCCCTAATTAGGAGTTTAACCCATGAAAGAATAAGCTCAAAAATGCCTAGACAAATATCCTTGACTGTAATTATTATTAAAAGATTACTCGGTAACTTCCCCCTAACTTATGTCTAATTCTATTATTAATCTCCAAACCGCCGAAAACCAGCAAATATTAACTATTAACCCCCCAAAAACAGGACTATCCTTACAAGGAACCCTAAAAATACCTGGGGATAAGTCCATTTCTCATCGTGCTTTAATGTTAGGGGCGATCGCACAGGGACAAACCACCATCGAAGGATTATTATTAGGGGAAGATCCCCGCAGTACCGCCGAATGTTTTCGCGCTATGGGGGCAGAAATATCCCCCTTAAACAGCCAAAAAGTCACTGTACAAGGAATTGGCTTAGGTAAGCTACAAGAACCCCTAGACGTGCTAAATGCGGGCAATTCTGGCACCACCATCAGGCTAATGTTAGGCTTGTTAGCATCCCACCGAGATCGCTTTTTCTCTGTCACGGGTGATGCTTCCTTGCGATCGCGTCCCATGTCCCGTGTCATCAAACCATTACAACAAATGGGGGCGCAAATATGGGGGCGCAATAACAACAGTTTAGCCCCTTTAGCTATTCAAGGACAACCCCTTAAACCCATTCATTATCAGTCTCCTATTGCTTCGGCCCAGGTAAAATCCTGTATATTATTAGCAGGACTGATGACAGAAGGCAAAACCACTGTTACCGAACCCGCCTTATCCCGTGACCATAGCGAACGGATGTTACAGGCATTTGGGGCAACCTTAGAAATTGATTCTCAAACCAACAGTGTTAGTATTATCGGTGGGCCAAACCTAACAGGTCAAACCGTGATTGTACCTGGGGATATTAGTTCTGCTGCTTTTTGGTTAGTAGCGGCCTCTATTGTTCCTGGGTCAGAATTATTAATAGAAAATGTCGGCATAAATCCCACAAGAATCGGTGTTTTAGAAGCCTTAGAAATGATGGGGGCTGATATTAAATTAGAAAATAAACGGATAGTAACAGGGGAACCTGTGGCCGATTTAAGGGTCAAATCTTGTCAATTAAAAGGCTGTACCATTGAAGGAGATATTATTCCCCGTCTCATTGATGAGGTTCCTATTTTAGCAGTTGCAGCGATTTTTGCTGAGGGAACAACTATCATTAAAGATGCAGCAGAATTGCGGGTTAAAGAAAGCGATCGCCTGGCAGTTATGGCCTCAGAATTAAGCAAAATGGGAGCCAAAATTACCGAGTTACCTGATGGCTTAGAAATTACCGGAGGAACGGGTTTAAAAGGGGCTGAAGTTGATAGCTATACCGATCATCGTATTGCGATGAGTTTAGCGATCGCCAGTTTAAATACCCAAGAAAAAACTATCATTCATCGAGCAGAAGCTGCGGCTATTTCTTATCCTGAATTTGTCGGAACATTGCAGCAAATATGTGATTCTTTGTGAACTACCCTACCGTATCCTTCATATTTGACTATACTAAGGAAATCAATTTAGTTTTTGACATCAATAATCGTGATTGCCATTTATCCAGGAAGTTTCGATCCCGTTACACTCGGCCATCTTGATATTATTGAACGAGGGGTAATTTTATTTGAGAAGGTAATTGTAGCAGTTTTGTGCAACCCGAACAAGCAACCTCTATTCACAGCAGAAAAACGGGTAGAACAAATTCGCCACTGTACTCAACATTTAGCGAAAGTAGAGGTTGATAGCTTTACCGGATTAACTGTAGACTATGCTAAGTTACACAAAGCTAGGGTGTTGCTCAGGGGGTTACGGGTGTTATCAGACTTTGAAAAAGAACTACAAATGGCTCACACCAATAAAACCCTCTCGAAAGAAGTAGAAACGGTGTTTCTGGCCACCAATAAGGAATATAGCTTTCTCAGCAGCAGCACTGTTAAGGAAATTGCCCAATTTGGCGGTGCCATTTCCCATTTAGTCCCTGAAAACGTCGCTAGAGACATCCGTATACATTACAGTTAATTAACAAAGGATCTATCGTTTTTATTATTTTTATTGATACTTATGGTACGCCGAAACTCATCTTCCCCCAATGCTTCAGTAAACCGTCAAGGCAATGGTACGACGGATCGCCGAGAGGTTGATTTTGATATTCAACAAGAGTTGGCCCGTCTTCAGGAAATGATCTATGAAAGCTTTCATATCCCTGTATCTCGATGGACGATTGTAGATGAAGATAAGTTGCTTGAGCAATTAGATCTGATTGGAACGAAAATTCCTGAAGCTATTAGAAAGGCTTTATCAGTGCTGGAGCAAGAGCAAGATCTTATTGCTGAGGCCGAAGCTTATGCAGAGCGAATTGTCCAGTCTGCTCAACAACGGGCTGCCCAAATTTTAGATGAATCAGGGATTATTCAACAAGCACAACGAGAAGCTAACCAAATTCGTCAGCAGGTACAGCAGGAATGTGAGGCCATTCAAAGGCAAACCATGGGCGAAATTGAGCAATTACGCCAAGTCACCACCAGCGAAATGCAGCAGTTGCGTCAACAAAGTATGGTCGAGAGCCAAAATGTTCAAGACGGGGCTGATGAATATGCAGATGCAGTATTAACACGCCTAGAACAGCAACTGAGCGAGATGTTAGGGGTGGTTCGCAATGGTCGTCAGCAATTATATGGTAATTCGCCTCAACGCAATGCTACACCCCCAGGAAAGTCCCTTCCTGGAACTGTGAAGAAACGCCCCCAGTAAGGGTTAATTAATTAGAAGTTGGGGACCCTTCCTCTTTACGGGCAGTCGGGGGGGCAGGTACCGTCGATTGAGGTTCAGGAGTAGTCTTCCTACCTGTCGGTGGTGCAGGAGTTTCAGACGGTTTGATCTCAGGAGAGGGTACAGGTTGAGGAGGGGGATATCTTCTCACCTCGACGGGAGCAGGTTCGACTGGGGGTTTGACTTCAGGGGAAGGTATCGGTTTGACGGGAGGCTCTCTTCTCACCTCAATGGGAGCAGGTTCGACTGGGGGTTTGACTTCAGGAGAAGGTATCGGTTTGACGGGAGGATCTCTCCTCACCTCAATGGGAACAGGTTCAATCGGGGGTTTGACTTCAGGGGAAGGTATCGGTTTGACAGGGGGATCTCTTCTCACCTCGATGGGAGCAGGTTCAATCGGGGGTTTGACTTCAGGGGAAGGTATCGGTTTGACAGGGGGATCTCTTCTCACCTCGATGGGAATAGGAGTAACAGGGGATTTTTCCGTATCATTGCCAGGAAGGGCCGGGGTTTGGGGAGGTTCAGTACGAGCAATAGAGGGACAAATATTAGAGTCCGGTTGAAAAGTTACCGTTACCCTAGTGGGTTGGGAAAAACTCTGCGATCGCACATCTTGAAGCCCTTGATTATTCAAGATCGGATAGCCTGAACTTTTGGTCATGAAGGGAGGTTGGGCCAATTGTCCTTGGGCATTAACTTGAACATTATAAACAGCCGATCCCTCTAATTTGGCGTTGCAAGCGGCTCTGGGATAAGTCCCGCGAATGGTCATCATTTGGCCTGGTTTCAGGGTCACGCCTGTTTGCTGCATCCATTCGAGATCTTTGCGTCTCGCTTCTTGCCGTTCGGTTCCTTGGGGATTATAAGCCAGGTTTTCTGTTCCATTTTGGAGATTTTCCGCAATGTTATTTCGTCCTGTTGAAGATGAGGTATTAGTGGCAATTTCTCCTGTTCCATTGGGATTACCAAAAAAGTCATCTTGAGGCCCTTGTCCGAGGGAGGGTCGATCAAACGGAATTGAGGCCCGAGGATCATTGGTCTGGGGATCTATGCCTGATAGCTCAGTTTTGGGGGTTGGGGGTCTAAGAATACTAGGGTTGGGTGGCGGTGTGATGGGAATTGAACGCGGTGGCAGTGCCATGGGAATTCTACTGTAATTACCATAGGAAGATAGGGGAGGTAAGGCCGGTAAACTTGGTGGCGCAGGTAAATTACTTAAGGGTGCTGGAAGGGAAGGCGCGAAGTTAGGAGAATCTAAGACCGGAACATCCCCTAAAGCGGTATTGGGAAATTCTGGCATATCCAGGGACCCAGAAGATTGATCCGGTAGACGATTTTGCTCAGCAGGACTCAATTCAATGACATTGACATTTTTGGGTTTCGCGGCTGAGTCTGAGCCATTACCCGTCGGTAAATTGGTAAGGTAGGGAACAACAAGAAAGAGTGCCAGGCCATGAAGGCCGACAGAGGTAAAGGTCGAGAGGAGATTGGAATTAAAGACCCGAATGGGTAGAGGTTGAATGAGGGAAGGGGAGGACATAGCCATGACGCTGAAATCTTCTAGGCAATTCTGTTTAGTTATTTATAACAAAACTCATGCCCCTATGACACAGCGATCGCTATGATTCTTTTCTGGACAGGGGCCCCCTTACCTTATGAATCCTCATTTTGTGGCAACCTTTACTTAATCAATTTTCTCTAGTTGCCAAAGAATTTGGTTTCCTTCTCGGCGAACTCGTGAGACAACCCAATTACGCCAAGACCAATGATCGCCGCGACTGGTGACAGCACTGGCATTGATATCCATTAAATCGGCCAATTCTGAGCTAGTAATTAAGTAACCCCTAGTGGCGATTTCATCAGCAATGCGTAGGGTTTCAATCAGGTTTTGAATTTCAATTACTCTCTCTTCACGGGAGAGATCTAGTTCTTCAAGCGCACTGACAGATGAGTCAATCATAGTGGTATCGATGTTCAATTTGTAAGAGGTTGTCTTGCGTAAACGGTAAAGGAAGTTGCTAAGATTTCACGAATCTTGCTATCATTTATCTTAGCGACTTTTGGCTGAAATATCAGTTTAACAATTTTTTTTATCAAGAATAACTGACTTTATCTCTCCTTGATCAATCTCTTTGTCAGCGTCATAGCAATAAGGTGAGATAGGCGTTTCTGTAGATTTAATTATTAAAATCATCGTCAATCAAATAATCAAAAAAATCATAGTTTAGTCCTCCGCAAGACGCTATAAAACAACTATAATTTAAAAAGTGGGGTTGGGTATCGCCTCACTTAAAAATGCTCGAAAGAAGTAATTCCTAGAGAAGCCCACGTTGAAATCTTTGATTCAACGATGGGAGTATATCACACAGTGATTAAAAAAAGGGGCAGATGGCCCCTTAAATCTCTCAAAGTAATTGTACTCAAGAAAAGTCAGTATCTAATCTTTATACTAAAGGTGTGACACGACCATAGAAAATACCGCGAATTTTAACATCAACGGCTTCTTTAGCTCCTAAATCCGTATCAGAAGGCTGTTCACTTTCAAATACGCCAGCGATTTCTCCGGTTTCCTTGTCAACTTTAGTGACTCTCAGAGAGATAGAACCCTTACCAATGGGAGTTTGTTTCACATTGGCGTATTCTTCACTATCAGCACCCGCAGGTAAAGCGACAGCATTGTCATACCCAGTGGCCAAACCACGACCTTTAGGATCTAAGAAAGTGGCACCCCGATAGGAAGGAACTTTAAAATCTCCTTCAAAATCAACAGAACTGTTAATGGAAGTAAATCCAGGCTCAGTTTTACCGACTAAATTTTTAATGGTAAAGAAGAAAGGAACCTGTTCGCCACCAGGTAATTGAACCGTTACAGGTTGGAAGTCCATACCGCCTTCTTCAATGAAGGTTAAGACTCCATCTTTACTCACACTAATTTTGCCAGTAATCTGCTCTAAACTGGTGGTGAAACGAGTTAATAACTTGCCAGACACATATTCTGCTTCTTGGCGTTTATTAACGGGTTCTTCCTTGACAAAATATTCTGTGGGTTCGAGACAGAAATCGTCGACTTGATAAGTTTTACCAAGTTCAATGGGAAGAGAACCCCGTGTAAATTCAGAAATTTGGGGACACTTATTCGCCAACCCTGTATTTAAAATCTCTTCGTAGGTTAAATCCTGGGGATTAACCGCATTGGCTGGGCCTTCGCTACAAGCGGTAATTAAACCTAAGCACAAGGCCAGAAAAGCAATAATTAATGAACGAAATCTCATGATCATCCTCGCTTTGTCAATCTCAATGTGACATAATCCCGCGCACTCCGCGCTTTACTTTGTGCGGGGTTTCCCTAACTCACGATAGGGCATTCCTGGTTATTTCCATCACTGGGATTTCGCCACTTATCTCAAACCCATTGGTACATATCTATGAAATACGAACCGATGTTGGTTTCCCGACAGAACGACTAATCAGGCGTTTTCGTTTTCCAGAGTCCCTGGATACATATAGTCTTTTGGACAAGTTAGGCAATTGTATCGGGATCTACTTTACCAAAATTCGTCCCCCCCTTCCCCTAAACGGAGTAATTCTTTATCGAACAACACGGGATCTTCAAAACTCCTGTTTTTAAACAGGAGATTTAGAACGTCAACACCAAAATCTTCTATCATGGGGTTGGCTAGGGAAAGGATTTAGGATTCACGATGGAGCAACCAACAAGATCAACCCCAATAGAACAGTCCCTGAACTCCCCAGATAGTTCTTTTTCGGATTCCCTGCAAGAGATTATGGTGAGGGTGGAGACAGTCGCTGAGCAATGTGATGGCGATTCTCAGGCATTGCTAGACTTGCTCCGTACCTTAGAAACGTTACACCGAGAAATCCGCTCTAATCTATTTGAGCCTTCTTTACCTAATACCCGCAATGCTTTATATGAGTTTCTTAAAGAAATTGATGAAAGTGGAGGATGGCCATATATTGAACGGATGAAGCTTCAAGCATTCCTCAAAATGGTTTCTCCCAAAGATGAGACTTCCACCAATACTCAATCTTGAACTAGATTAAGTTTGAACAAGATTACAAATCCGCTAAACTAAAGGCATTGATTGGGCTAAATTGACCTATGACCATTGCGATCGGCCAACCAATACAACAGAAACCGCTTAATTTTGATGAGTTTCTCGCTTGTTATGGTGGTGATAACCGTTATGAACTGATCGATGGGGAAGTATTCGACTTGGAACCAACCGGCCAACATGAGGAAGTTGCCGCTTTCATTATTGCAAAGATCTGTGTTCAGATTGACGGAATAGGTTTACCTTGGTTTGTGCTTCAGAGGGGACTATTGCGCCCTTCTAACATGGATATGACAGCATTTAGACCTGATGTTGCTGTTGTTGATCGAAATGAACTTACTAAAGAACTGCTTTGGTCTGACCAGTCGATCCTAACTCTGGGTAATTCAATTAAATTTGTGGCGGAAGTTGTTAGTAGTAACTGGCAAAATGATTATGCGCGAAAGGTTGAAGATTACGCGGTTTTAGGCATCCCCGAATATTGGATTGCAGACTACCCCCGATTAGGGGGTACTCAACACATTGGCAAACCTAAACAACCTACTCTGTCTATCTGTACCCTAGTTAATGGGGAGTATGAAATTCAGCAGTTTCGGGGCAATCAGAGCATTCTTTCTCTAACCTTCCCAGATTTAAAATTGACGGCTGAACAGGTTTTGCGGGCTGGTAGATGAAATATAGAAAATGTGGGTAGCTGTAACGACAATTTGTAACTACAAGAGGATGATCGTTACAGTTATGGAGAGCATTCCTTTAGTGCTTGATTTGTAGTAGAACGCGGAACTTTACGATAAAATGAGACTTAAGACTTGATGCTATCGCTAAAGCCAGAATTAAACTAGCCAAACAACATCAAAAAATAGCTAATTTAAGACGGGATTATCTGCATAAAATCACTTGTTACTTAGCTAAAAACTTCTCGGAAATTGTCATAGAAGACCTGAATGTATCAGGAATGTTAGCTAATAGAAAATTGGCTAAAGCTATTTCTGAACTAGGCTTTTATGAGTTTAGAAGACAGCTAGAGTATAAATGTGAGCTTTATGGGTCAAAATTGACCATAGTTGACCGATGGTTTCCCAGTTCTAAAACTTGTTCAGGCTGTGGCGCGATTAAAGTCGATTTATCTTTATCAGACCGGATTTATAGCTGTGAATGCGGGTTAGAAATAGATAGAGACTTAAATGCGGCTAAAGTTTTAGCGAGTAAAGCGGTAGGCTATACCGTGTTAGCCTGTGGACAGAGTGCCGCCGACGGTTCTGGTTGAAGCAGGAAGTAAACCTCAATGTGGCGTAATATACCACGTTGTATCAGTTTTATGTAGCAGCAACGTTTTGTCACATTCGGTTTATTGCAAGGGCGCGTGATTGCCGTTGTCCATACAGAACGTGAGGATTACATCCGTATTATTTCTGCAAGAAAAGCGACGAAATATGAACAACGAACCTACTTCGAGCAACTCTCAAACTGATTGGCAACGATTGGATGCGATGAGTGATGAAGATATTGATTTATCAGATTGTCCAGAGATTACGCCGGAAATGTTTGCTAAGGCGATTGTGCGACGGGGTTTACCTGTTACCAAAGCCAAGGCTCAAGTTACACTCCGCATCGATAGCGATGTATTAGAGTGGTTTAAGTCTCAAGGGCGGGGCTATCAAACACAGATCAATCAATTGCTACGAGCGTATATGGAGGCACATCATTGACACTCCCTCGCCGTAGAACGGCGGGGATTCTTGGTTCAACGAGTCCACTTAGCCTAGATTCCTTGCGTTGTCTAAGCCAGAGGTGGTTCTCTCCTCAAGCGTTAACGTCTCGACTCCGCTCGACGTTAAATCTGAGCGAAGCCGAAGATTTAACTTTGGGTATGCCCTACCCTAGTTGCCGTCACGGCAAATTTTGATTGAGTTTCAATGCTGTTCGTTTAGTTCCTGCGAAGATTTTACCTATTCCAAGGGGAAGAACTAAAACTAAGGAATAGAACCCCATATCTTCGATTGTCAAGGCTTCGGCCGTGAGCTCAGCCGAACGGTACAGCGTCTACTTATTAGGTAGCAATCGGGTTTTTAAAGTGGTTGATTACCCTTCCACAAAGTCCATTATATCAAAAGCCGCTCCTTTTAGGACGGGGTTTAAAACCCAAATTTTCGATAACAGGCAGTGCGATCTCGCTGACGAGTGTAGGTAATCAGAGCATTCTTTCTCTAATATTTCCAGATTTAAAATTGACGGCTGAACAGGTTTTGTGGGCTGGTAGATGAAATATAGAAAATGTGGGGAATTTGTTGATATTTATCTGTAATCTTGGCTATTGTTATCTTATGCAGGGAAGAAGGTTTTGTTGCTATGTACAGAGTTGAGGGCGGGTCGTAACATGGAAGTTCTAATTGAGTCAACTAAGGGTTTTGAGAAGGATCTCGACAAGCTGAATAACGAGGGGAAATCCATGACAGTTAAAAAGATCAACGATTGTGCTGGTCTTTTCCCAACTCAAAAAGTTGACGTTTATCGAAAGCTTGGCCGTCTCCCCCTATTGTTAGGGTTGAATGGATACGAATCTTCTCTTTACACCTTAAAGATTTCGCAACAGTTAAGGGTAATTTTGGCAGTTGACGAAGATCCTATTTTTGGACAAGTTATTTTTACTCTTTTCCGAGTAGTCAAACATGATGATCTTGATCAAGCATATCAAAGTATAGCGGAATCCTTGTATCAAGAAATACTCCATGATAATCGAGAAACTTCTGGGATCTCGTAAATTGATTTATGGCACAAACGCTTATTCTTTTTGATGAATACGGAATTATCTACCAAGCAATGAAAATTTTGCCAGATGACCAATTGAAAATTGCTTTTCTTGAAGCTTTGGCAGAGCTTGAGGACAACGAGTGTCATAGAACAAGAAAATTTCCAAAAACGAGGTTACACAAAGTAAAAGGTGTCAAGCAAGCTATCTATCGTGCTGATATTGATAAGGTTTCAGGTTGGCGCATTCACATTCAATATATTGATGGACAAATTCATCTTAAGGACATTATTGAAGGGCAAAAACATGATGATGTACTTGATGTAATCAAATCCAAGAAAGTACGCTACGAGTAATTCTTTGTTCTCACTGCTTTATTAGTTAGGCATCTCCTGAACAGGTTTTGCAGGCTGATAGATGAAATATAGGAAATGTGGGAAATTTGTTGATATTTATCTGTAATATGTGGTACTATTTTAGTGGTGTATTGTGTCAATCTTAAGACTCAATTATGGCAGGTTTAACAAGTACAGAAATAAGGAAAGTTGTTAACCGATATATTGGTGTATCTGGTGGTTATCTCGGTGATTTCAGTTATCGAACTCATGCTGATTTTTATCCTGAGTATTGTGAGCTTGATATAGATCCCAATCAGTATGAAGGGACTACCCGCGAAAGATTTATTGCCATCTTAAGTGGAGCATTGCCACAGGCGCAAGCAAAGATAGTGCATGGTGTTTTAGCAAGGTTTCAATTAAATGCACCATCTTGCCCAGAAACAAGAACAGAAGAACTTTATGTAGAGTTATTAGAAATAGCCAAAAGATTGGAAGGTTCATCACCAGTCGTAAGTCCTGATCTCAAGATTAATAGCGCAATTGTAGAACGTACGATTAGAGATGTAGAAGCTCTAATTCAAACCAGTGATGCAGTTAGCGGAGTTGATCGAATTCATACTACTTTACATGGTTATCTACGTGCTGCTTGTAAGGTTGAAAATATTGTTTACTGTAAGGACGATAGTATGACCAAGTTATTCAAATTACTCCGTCAACATCATCCTGCACTCCAGGACTTAGGTCCACGTTCGCAAGATATTGAGCGTATTCTTAAATCATCTGCCAGCATTATGGATGTACTGAACCCAATAAGAAATAATGCAAGTGTGGCGCACCCTAATGAGGATTTACTGAACAAGGAGGAGGCAATGCTTGTAATAAATATAGTGCGTTCACTACTGCATTATCTCGATGCGAAGTTCGTAGTGGAGCAACAGCAGCCTAACAACGCGGTTGGAGCGGACTTTTGAGAGATCTTGGTGATGTGACAAAGGTTATTTGCAGCCGCTCAACTGGAACGTTATCCCCCCAACACCTCAGTGCGATCGCGGATCTTGTAGGTTGGGTTGAGGCGGTGTCCTGAGCGATAGTCGAAGGAAACGAAACCCAACATCAACTGCTCCCACCCCCTATGATGATTTGTTGGGTTTCACTTGGGTTTTCTCTATATAATATGGATATATGAGTTAGACCTGATGGATTAAGAGAATGGCCGCTTTGGTACAAGAAATTTTGAGTAACTTTGATAAGTTACCTAATGCAGAGCAAATTGAGGTGGCACAAGAGATATTAAAACGGCTTATCTATTGTGAATTTCCACCCTTGACCGATGAGGATCTCATTTTAAATGCTGAATCATTATTCTTGGTATTAGACCAGCAAGAAGCTGATTATGAGTAGTCCTAAACGTGGGGAAGTATGGCTAATAGATTTAGGTTACGTCGCCAAAATTAGACCATGTTTAATCATTAGTATTCCTACTCTAAAACAAGATCGAGCCTTAGCTCAGGACTTATAGGAGGTCTTCATGGCTACTATTCAAACCTATCCTTGGGATGCAGCAGAGCATCTGGAAACAAAAGAAGATATAGCCGCCTATCTTGAAGCTGCCCTTGAAGATGGCGATCCAAGCTTAGTGGTAGCTGCATTAGGTGATATTGCTCGATCTAAAGGAATGACACATATTGCCAGTGAAACAGGGTTAGAGCGTGAAAGTCTCGACAAAGCTTTGTTGATCGAAGGCAACCCAGAGTTTGCCACAGTTCTCAAATCTTTACAGACACTTGGATTACGCTTACAGGTTGTACCCATTGCCTAACACTGCGTTGGTGCGGACGGACGAGAGATCTCGGTGTTTCCAGTGCGATCTTGTAGGGTGCGAAAACGTGCGTGTAACGCACCTTAATCTTGGATGAATTAAAACAGCGTTAAGATGGAGATGTTAGAGTGTTTAAATGTTTGAGTCAGGATAATAGGTATTATAGTGAAAATTATCCTTGGGGATATGACGATTGTTGCTGTTAATTATTGGCTCTTGTGGTGTTTCTATTTATTTTTTGTTCTTTTTGTTCTTTAAATATTTATCAGCCCAACTTATTAGATAATAGTTATAGTCCTATGTTCATTTTATAAGCAATTAATAATGAGTGATAATTCTTGGCATTCTGCTACGGAAATTCAAGGTATTTTTGATCGCATTGCCCCAGTTTACGATCAACTCAATCAAAGGTTAAGTCTGGGACAACATCGTATATGGAAGCAAATGACTGTTAAATGGTGCGAACCCCAACCAGGAGATGTGGGGTTAGATGTTTGCTGTGGTAGCGGTGATTTAGCTCAATTATTAGCCCGTCAGGTGGGAAAAACTGGCCGGGTAGTGGGGTTAGATTTCTCCCCAGAACAATTGGCGATCGCAGATCTACGGGCCCAACATAATTATCCCTCCTTACCCCTCAAATGGGTCGAAGGAGATGCCCTTAAGTTACCTTTTGAGGATAACACCTTTGACTGTGCCACGATGGGTTATGGACTGCGTAACGTTGTGGATATTCCGCGCTGTCTGCAAGAATTACATCGTGTCCTCAAACCTACTGCAAAAGTTGCTATCCTAGACTTTCATCGTCCGACTCAACCCTGGATGCGTATCCTTCAACAATGGTATCTCGATAACTTTGTAGTTCCCACTGCTAAAGGTTTCGGGTTAACGGATGAATATGCTTATATTATGCCCAGTTTGGAGAGATTTCCCCTGGGAACAGAACAAGTAAAATTAGCTAATGAGGCAGGATTTAGCCATGTTGTTCATTATCCCATTGCAGGAGGAATGATGGGGGTGTTAGTAGGGACTAAAGATTAGTCATAATGGAATCAGTCCCATTTGTCTTATAAGCGATCGCCTTTGATCGTATTTGTTCACGTCTGACTTGATTATGACTTTCTTAGATTTTTCTTCCCTAGATTTATCTCTAATTTCCACTATTATTGTACCGCCGATCGCCGGAGCAATTATTGGTTATTTTACCAATGATATTGCTATTAATATGTTATTTCGTCCTTACCAGGCGATTTATGTTGGCAAACGTCGTTTACCCTTTACCCCTGGCTTAATTCCCCGTAACCAAGAGCGACTGGCTAAAAAAGTTTCTGATACGATTATGGGGTCATTATTAACCCCAGAAGAATTACAAAAGTTGGCCCAACGGTTATTAAAAACGGAACGGGTACAAACAGCAATTTTATGGTTATTAAACCTGGCAATTAAACAAGTTAAAACGGATAAGGAACAAAAAACAGCTAAAATTTTATCTGAGATTCTTCGAGATTTATTTAGCGAATCTTTACCCAGACTTTTGAAAGCTTTGGCCCGTCGCACTGATTTTTTAGAACACCAAATAAATCAAATTTTTGACCAAATTATCTTAGATTTTCGTCTGACTGATACCCAGGCCAGACAGTTGGCAAACTGGTTACTTGAAGGGGTTATTCCCCCTGATATTTTGCGTCAAACTTTAGTTGATTTTCTCACGGAAAGAAATATTCAAGTTATTGATGAAGGGGTTCGAGAAAAAACCAGTGGCACTTATTGGGTTGTGGCCAATTTATTTGGGGTGCGTAATACTTTATTACGGTTACGCAGTTTTTGTTTAGAAGAACAAGAAATGGCCAATACAAGACTTAAAGAATTATTATTATCTTTAGAAGTACGGAGTCGTTTACGGGAATGGTTACAGAGTATTTCCTTACAAAATTTACCCGTTTCTACTGTGAGACAATTACGCAAAACAACCCGTGAAACTGTTCAAAATTATGTTCAAGAAAGTGGAAGCCAATTTATTCAAGATTTTGCTCAAACTGTTGACTGGGAGCAGTTATCTATTATTATTATTAATCGTCTGCAAAATTCAGCAGCTTTAACTACTTCTCTGGAAACAATTAGTCAGGAATTAGCTTTAATTTTAGACAAATATTTAGAGGAAGATTTAGAAAAAATTGTGGCTCAAGCAATTCCCATTTTATCTATTGATCAAGTGATTATTGATCGAGTAACTGCTACTTCTCCTCAAAATTTAGAAGCCGCAGTTCAAGGAATTGTTAAAAGTGAATTACAAGCAATTGTTAATCTAGGGGGAGTTTTAGGCTTTCTGGTGGGGATTTTTCAAACAATTTTATTATTATTTAGATAACCACCTAAAAAGTTCTCCTACCGTTCTACTTATTTTAATGGAAAAGAAGCAAAAAAAACAGGAGGAAATCTATCTCAAACTTTCCTCCTGCTCTATTAAGGTTGGAAACTTAGTTAAATAATTGGCTTTCTAATTCTATATTCACAATGTCTAAATAATATTGATTCTGGAGAGCATTACTAGATAATCTACCTTTAGCGATCGCACTTCTCACTAGGATTTCTGCATTAATTTTGTTAGAAATTAATGCACTTTTGAACCCGCCATGACTGGGAATCCCTAAATCAGAAAAATACCCCTTATAAGCTAATTGAACAAGATGAACAGGAGATAATTCAGAGGTAACATTTCTACTGCCATTCAGGTTAACTGCTGCGACTTCTTCGGATGCCATCGCAGGAGCGACAATACTAGACAAAAGAGCCACTGATAAACTAGCAAAGATGAGGTTTTTCATGGTAAAAAGTTGCCTAATGAATTGCATAAACTTCAGGGTAATCATAGACAACCCTCATTGTCATCAAATCTTGAAATTAGCAAATTAAATTTTGCTTAAGATCACAGAAAGTTTGACAGGGAGAAAGTTGCTATGACCCTCATTATAAGATGAGGTATTATATATTATCTTCCCCTTTGTAGTTCACCCAATAGGATGAGTATCATGAAAAATTTACATCTGATTAATTCTATAATTGCCTAAAGAGAAAAAACTATTTAAAATAAAAAAGACCAAATAACCACCTAAAAATGACCAAAGAAAATTTTTCGCCTACTTCTCCACCCCATAGCCATAAACCTTTACCCAAACTTAAACTATTGACGATGTTTCGGTTAGGATTATTCCAAATGGGACTGGGGATCATGTCTCTTTTGACCTTGGGAGTCCTCAATCGGATTATGATTGATGAGTTGACTGTACTGCCTTGGATCGCAGCAACGGCGATCGCCATGTATCAATTTGTCAGTCCCGCGCGGGTTTGGTTTGGGCAAATGTCCGATAGTAAACCGATCAAGGGCTATCATCGTACAGGTTATGTGTGGATTGGAACAGTCTTATTCACCGTACTCTCATTCATCGCGTTACAAGTAGTTTGGCAACTGGGAACCAGTATTCAGACAACGGGGTGGAGTTTGATGTCCTATGGTTGGGCCGCCTTTTTAGGGTTCGTTTTTGCTGGTTATGGGTTGGCCCTGAGTATTAGTTCTACCCCTTTTGCAGCCTTATTAGTCGATGTTTCCGATGATGATAACCGATCGCAGGTTGTGGGAATAGTTTGGTCAATGTTGATGGTGGGTATTGTAATAGGGGCTATTGTTAGCTCAAAATTACTGAATACCCCAGAAATTTGCGGCGAAGCGATCCTTTCCTATGATCCAACGGCAACCACAAAAATTGTCAATATTGCCACACTCCAAGCAACGGTTAACCCTGTTTTTATCATTATGCCTGGGATTGTTTTGGCAATGTGTTTTTTGGCAACTTGGGGAGTAGAGTCCCGTTATTCTCGTTTTACTATGCGTTCTCGTAGCGTTCAACGGGAAGATCAAATTACCCTGAAAAATGCCTTAGAAGTCTTAACCGCAAGTCGTCAAACTGGACTCTTTTTCAGCTTTATTTTGGTACTAACCCTCAGCTTATTTATGCAAGATGCGGTGATGGAACCTTATGGGGGGGAAGTATTTGGAATGTGTATTGCTGAAACTACTCAATTAAACGCATTTTTTGGCACCGGAACCCTTTTCGGGATCGCCTCAACCGGGTTTTTAGTCATACCCCGTTTAGGAAAACAAAGAACCACAAAAATTGGTTGTCTGCTCGCATCTGCTTGTTTTAGTTTAATTATTTTGGCCGGCGTAATGGAGAGTCCAAGTTTACTTAAGTCGGGGTTACTATTTTTTGGCTTAGCATCAGGAATGATCACGGCCGGGGCCACCAGTTTAATGTTAGATTTAACGGTAGCAGAAACTGCCGGAACCTTCATCGGAGCCTGGGGTTTAGCTCAATCTATGGCCAGAGGAATATCTACGGTTTTGGGTGGGGCAGTTTTGAATGTGGGGAAGGAGATCTTTTCGATTCCTGTTTTGTCCTATGGGTTAGTTTTTGTGATCCAAGCGATCGGTCTGTTAGTCGCTATTTGGTTATTGGGACGAGTGGACGTGAAAGAATTTAGGGATAATGCGAAAATGGCTATTACTACGGTGATGGAAGGTGACTTGGATTAAGGTGGTGAAGGGGTGAGGAGATAAACGCTATAATAATGTACAGTAGAAAACTAAAACTATGGGACGTAAAGCTAAGTTAAAAAAAGAGAGAAAATCTCTGCCAAATGAGAATAATGGCTCTCAATCTAACCCTGATAAATTTGTTCAACATCTTGAAAGACAAGGTTACTCATTGAAACAGGTAAAAATGGCTCCAGATATGCCAGATAAACGTATCGATCCTCAAGTTTAATTTGGGATGATTTTTTCATGATATCTCATCAATTATTAATGGTTGATTCCCTTAACACTCAGATCTATGAAACTGAGGAAGACTTATCAATAGGAGCAGCAAAAATTGGACAAGAATATTTAGAGAACATTTTACAGAATAAAAGTGAAGCAACTATATTATTGGCCACAGGAAACTCTCAACTTAAGTTTTTAGATAAATTAATTGCTTCTCAAAAAATTGATTGGTCACGAATTAATTTATTTCATTTAGATGAATATTTGGGTATTGATGGAAAAGATGCGGCAAGTTTTCGGTTTTATCTCCATGAAAGGGTTGAAAAACGCATTAATCCCAAGGCGTTTCATTATTTAATTGGGGATACTTTAGAACCTTTAGATGAATGCGATCGCTACACAGAATTACTGAAAAAACATCCGATTGATCTCTGTTGTTTAGGGGTAGGAGTTAATGGACATTTAGCATTTAATGAACCCCAAGTAGCTAATTTTAATGATCCTCGTTGGGTCAAAATAGTCCGTCTTGATCAACAAACTCGTTGGGTTCAAGTACATCAAGGACATTTCCAAGACTTTGAAAGAGTGCCAAAATATGCCGTTACTGTCACTATTCCTACTATTTTATCAGCCCAAAAAATTATCTGTTTAGCCACAGGAGAAAACAAAGCAGAAATCATCAAAGAAATACTACAAGGGGGAATTTCTAAGCATTGTCCTGCTTCGGTTTTACGTCAACATTCTGACGCGACTTTATTCTTAGATAAAGAATCAGCAGCGTTGTTATAAAAGGCGATTTTAGCTATGAAACAATAGGTATTGATCGTTACCTAGAATCTCACCTTCACCAATGAATAATGAATAATGAATAATGAATAATTAATTATTCATTATTCATTGATAATAGATCATGGTATAATATAAATACAAATGGTTACTTTAATCGCCATAAAAAATAGTAAAAGTCAACATTTTTATGCAATTCACTAACTCTCAAGCATTGATTCCCCAGGGAACCTATGCGAAAAAGTTGCGCCCCCTTCTTCCGGCTGAAGCGTTTCTTCCCGATCCGACAAAATTAGTCATTCTATTCATTAATTTGACAATTTTAGTCTTGGGTTGGATGATAGCAAGTCACTTAGATTCTTGGTCAATATATCTTTTATGGCTGTATTTACCCATAGCTATCATCATGGGCAATAGCGTCATGAGCTTGGCCGTTAGCTGTCATGATCTAATGCACGGCACTGTAATTAGAAACTCTAGGCTGATTCATTGGATTACCTTGCTAGGGCTAACAATGTTGTGGATGCCGCCGACGTTGTGGAAAGTCGTTCATAACCGAGTACATCATAATAAAACAAATTCCTTGGATGATCCTGACCGCAATTACTTATACGAGCAACCTAATACCTGGAGTAAATGGTTTTATCATCAATTTCTTCCCTCTTTTGATGTTAATCCCATAAGGTTAGTTGTGGGAATGGGGACAGTATGGGGGTATTATGCCTTCCGAAATCTGACCTCTGTGCTGTTTTTTAACGGGCAATCTGTCGATTATCTCCCTGCCTCTTTTCGGGTCAGTGCTAAGGAGCGTTGGGCGATCGCAGGGGAATTTTTTGTTATGTTAATGATTCATCTGAGTATCTTGGTCTATCTGCAATTCGATCCCTTAAAACTCATCCTTAGCTACTTTTTACCTATAGGAATTGGTTATGCTGTATTGATATTTTATATTTATACACATCACCTGATTTCCCCAATGACTAGCGTTAATGATCCACTGCTCAATAGTGTTTCTATTCGGGTTCCTAAAATAGTTGATCTGTTGCATTTAAACTTTTCCTATCATACTGAACATCATATTTTTCCTGGAATGAACTCTGACTATTATCCCATGGTTCAAGAGTTGTTAAAAATCCACTATCCTGATCGCTTTAATTTATTGAGCGCGGGGGAGGCGTGGCATTTGCTGTTAACTACTCCTCGGAGTTACAAAGATGAAAATACCTTGACAGACTGGTCAGGAAAAATGTCTGTTCCTTGCCCTGTTAAGATGCCCAATGACAAAGAATCTGTCAAAACAAGCAGCAGTATGACAGTTGAGATTTAGTCATTAAGAGACGATGAAAAATTGAAAATTTGAGTTAAATTGAGATCTTGTACTTAGCTTGAAAACCCCGATTTTTTACCAAATAGTAACGAAGTTATGCTTGGTTTAAGTATTTTAAAATCGGGGTTTTGTGATTTTTTGATCATGGTGCAAGATCTCAGTTAAAACCGTTTTTCATATCTTACGCGAAACTCATTAAAACCATAATCATAGGATAAACGGACATAACCTTTATCTTCCACTTCATAAATGGTTTCTAAGAAAGGAACAATGCGAAAATCTGTGCTACCAATGGTATCACTAACAGAAGTTTCTATATCATAAACTAAACTTTGGAAAAGCATCGGCAAGGCCAATTGAACAATACCAAATTGAATTAATTGTTCTGTATTTTGTCCTTGGAATGCTTCTGCTAAAACTAAGAATTGTTGCCCTAATAAACGAACAATTTCCCCCTGACTTCGTGAGGGACTACTGGTTAATTTGATTGCTGGATTACTTAATAATTGTTGATCGCTTGTCCCTTTTTCTGCTAATAGTTGTAAACAATTACTAACTTTTTCTAATTCTTCATCGGATAGGGTAGCTGTTGTGGTAATAGGTTGCAAAGCATCATGAATTTGACACACTTCTGATTCATTTTTTCCTAAACTGGGAACTAATTGAGCGAGGGAACCATTGAGGGCTAAATTAATATCAACCCGTTGCACTTTATTGAGACTATCATCAGGAATTTCGGTGGTTCCTTCTGTGCGAAATCCTCTTATTGTCCCAGAAACATCGGAAACAATAGTTCTTAATTGAATATTTAATATCGGATTTAATAATCCTTGTTTGGGGTCAAAAACGATTTGATTTTGATTACGACGTTCAACAAAAAAGCGAGTATCTAAGAAGTTAAACTGTCCACGATTAACATTAATTGCTCCTTGAGGTTGTAATGCGTTAAAGTCTCCCAAGGAACCATTAACTAATAAATCACCGCCGAATTCAAATCGAAATAAGGGCAAAGATTCAACAAATAAATTTTGTAAACTCACCTTAAAATTTTGGAGTTGAGGGTTAAAAAGAACTGGTTTATTATTACTTGCTACTCTCCTCGCACGTGGGTCAACCCATTGATTAATGGTTGCGACTTTTTCTCCTTGACTATCATTAGAAATTTCAGGGATCAAAATTTGTCCATTAGCTAAGATAACTTGTCCCCCAATAATTGGTTGAATGGCCACACCAGTAACAATTACTTTACCATCAACTTCACCCCTATATAATCCTTCTAAATTAATTTCTCCTTGTTCAATGACAACGGTGAGAGGGGTTTCAAGATTATTTTGAGGGGTAAATAGGGGTAAAATTCCGGCGATATTTAATTTACTATCGGCAAAGGTTCCTTGGAGTTGTTGTACATCAATTACTTTGTCATCCATAGCAATTTTTCCACTTACTGTTAAGGGTTGCGGTAGGGCTGAACTTTGGAAAACAGTTTCGTTTAAAGTTACCAGTCCTTTAGCATCTAAGCGAGAAAGAAGTAACCCTTGAGAAAAGTCAAGTTTTCCTTTAATTTCTGCTATAACTTCTCCTTCTCCACTGGTTAATAAGACTTGTTCACGGGTGAAAATATTCACTAATTTAAGTGCGTCAGTATCTAGGCGAATATTAATATCAAATTCATTATTATCTGAATTAGGAGGAAAGGGAATATTAACAGAAGCATAAATAATTGATTGTTCATTCGTTAATAATTTAAACCTTTCATCTTGATAACTAAATTGTCCCTCAACAGTTTTATTTAAAGGCTTTCCTTGAAATGCTGCATCAACTAAGGCAAATTGTCCCTGTAATTGGAGAGCAATTAGGGTTCCGTTGATATTTCCTGAAGCATTGAGGGCCCCTGATGTATCTAAGGGAATTTTGATGAAGTTACCAATAGTATCAAGGGATAAGTAATTAATTTGCCAATTAAGGTCAATTTGTTGGGGAGAAAGTTTACCATCTAAGGCCAGAATTGTATCTTTAATTTGAATTTTAGCGGGTTTAATGGTGATGGCATTATCAACAAAACTGGCTGCAATTTTGATTTCATTAACTGGAATAACTTGTTGATCTACAATGACTAACCCCAAGGGTTCTATAATATCAGGATAGGATGCTTGAGGATGCCATTCCCAATTTTGACCCGTGAATTCAACATTTATGGTAGGCTTAATTAGGGTTCCTCCTAGGGCAATTTCTGTATCAAAACGGCCACGAATATCTAATTCTGTGGGAATACCTCCCGCTTCTCTTTTTCTCGCTAATTCTCGAATTTGTTGATCGATTACCGCTAATAAGTTAACTTGTTCAGCGATGGTAGCATTAGCATTTCCCACAGACTGGGAAGGAATATTTTGGGCATTAGTATAGTCAATGGGTTGAATTTTTAATAAGTCTAAAAGTCGTTCTACATTGGAGAGTTTTAAAGCAATTAATAAGTCCTCAACTCGTCCTTGATTTACATTTAAGTTACCTTGAATTGCCCCAGATTTAAAGTTAAGTGATCCTTGCATTGCATATAGGCTTTGTCCTAAACTTAGGGTGGCATTTTTTAACTGGGCGAAGTTATCTCGATAGAGAATATTTGCGGTTATTTGGTTGCCTTGAATAAATCCCAAACTGGGTTGATCTATAGTTATAGTTCCTTTTCCTTCTAAAGTAAAGAAGTTAATGGCAATTTCAGTATTAACAACCCCTGAAATAAATCCAGGAATTCCAAACTCTTTTCCTGGGGCAATTTTGAATATGTCTAAGGGGAATTCTTTAACGGTAGCTACGAATTCATCACCTCTGAGTTTTCCTGTTGCAATGATGGGTGGTTTGTCCCCTGAAGTTTGACGTAATTCAAAGGATGTAGGAAGATAGGGGGCGGGACAATTTTCACGAGTACAAGGTTGCAGGGAAGCAGAGATAATATCTTCATTTCCCCGTAAATTCAAAGCAATAGTTTCCCCAATAGTTGCGTTAAGTTTTCCAGTTAATTTAGGTTCAAATATGCGATCATTAAAGGCAAGATTAAGAAGTTTTAGATCGCCTAAAAGTTGGATATTACCTGGGTTTGTGGGGGCAGTTAGTAAATTTTGACCGACTAAAGTTCCCTTAAATTCTCCCATTCCTCTTAATTTTAGTTCTTCGGGTAGGAATTTTTGATCGACGGGAATTAGGGAAATTAATTGAGCTAAAGGTAAGCTGGCAAAGTTCGAGTTTGCTGCAATTTTTAGGTTAATTTGAGCATCAGGATTTGTTAAGATGTTAGAAATCAGTAAATTTCCACTAGCTTCTAACTTTTGTCCATCGATTTGAAGGGCAATCTTATTGGCTATAATTGGTAATGTTTCGCCCCCTTCAAAAATGCTTTTAAGGCTACCGGAAAGGGTTGCTTGGGCATTCAAGTCATTAATTTCGATTTGGGGGGCATTGGGAACAAGCTGGCTTAAAATTAGAGCAGAATTGAGGTTGGATGCAGCTATTTGTGTATTCCATTGATTATTTTGTAGGCGAGTTAAGGTGTTAATTGTTCCTTGGGCAGTAGCAAGTCTTAAATTAACAGTTGCTAAAGCACTGCTTAAGTCAGGAGTGCTTGATAGGAGTGGCTTGACTCGACTTGAAAGAGTTACTTCAGCCCCAGTTAATTGAGCAGTAATTGGTAAATTAGGTATAAACTTATTAAGAGGTAATTGAGAAAAATCGACGACTCCGCTAATTATGTCACTGCCTAATCTTCCAGTTGCATTGACTAGACTTCCTTCTACAATTAATTGTAGGTTAGCTGTGCCGCGAAAGCTACTAATATCTGGGGTATTTCCTAGAGAAGCAATGAGAGAATTGAGGTTGCCTGTTACTGCAATATTACTCCTAACTAAACTTGATTGTACAGGTAAATTAGGAATGAGGGAATTAAGGGGAATTTTACCTACATTAGCTACGGCTGCTAAGATACCATTACCTATTTCTAGATTAGCATTAATGGGATTTCCTGCAACCGTTAATTGAACATTACCATCTATATTAAGACGGTTAAGATTAAAGGTTGAATTGGCAAAAAGTTGGTCAAGGGAACCGGATAAATTAATTTTGGTGTTTCTGACTTGTACGGGAATAGAAATATTAGGAAGATAGGGGTCAAGAATTAACCCTGAAACAATGGCAGTCGTGTTAAGATTACCTTGAGAAAGATTAGTATTAAGGGCGATCACACCCTGATCAATATTTAAGGTGAGATTTCCTCGACTATTAATAGTATTGAGGGCAAAATTATCGAGTTTTCCTGATAGGTTAATATTGGCATTACTCAGAGTAATTTTTTGATTTAAAATGGCTGCGGGACAACTAATTAAGGAACAGGTAAATTGTACAAAAGGGGTTAAGGAAAAACGGTTTGCAGTCACTAAGGTTTGCCATTGTTTCCGTTTAATATTACCCACAGCATTTAAGGTAATATTCCCACTGTTAGAAGTTAAAACAGTGTCTTGTAATAAAACATTTTCTCCCGCTAACAAAATTGCGCCTTTTCCTGATACTTTTTGACCGGAAACTGTTACAATATTGGGCGCAAGCCATTCTATTTTACCTTTAGGTTGTCCTAGGTTTCCCCCAATTTTACCTTGGGCAGTTAGGGAACCTAAACTAACATTTAGAGGAGATTTATAGTAAGGTTCAATTAATTTTTGATTAGGTAATTGAACTTGAAAACCCAAAGCAATAGGCATTTTTTGCCAATTAATCTGTTTATTTTCTTTAATAGATTTTAAAATTCCTGTATCTATTTTTCCTGTTGCTGTAATTACTCCCCCTGCTGTTGGTTTGATTTGAAATTGTTTGAGATTAACTTGATTTAAGTTAGCTTGAAAAACAGTTTTAAGAGCTTGAATTTGTGTTTTTTCAATCAACAATGGTTTAGTATTATTAATAGTTCCCGTTAAAATAGGATTTTTAATTTCACCACTTAAGCGAATTTTTCCTTGAATTTCTCCAGCAAGTTTAAGAGGTATTTGGTTGGGAAAAAGTTTTAATACATTCTCTACAATAAACGGTTTAAGATCAACATCAATATTATAGCCTTCTTGCCAATTAACCGAGCCTTTAACTTCTGTAATAACATCCCCTAAACTAATTTTAGTATTCTTAAATTTAACGGTTTTTCCTTGTAATTCAATACCTAAATTAAGCTTAAGAGGAACTTTTAACGGCTTAATATTTGCTTCAATCTTAGAAATATCAAAAGTTCCTACCCCTTTAGTTCCTTCTATCCCTTCTAAAGAGGGCAAAGAAATACTTAAATTACTATCAACTAATCCACTTTTTACAGTAACAGGTAAATTGGGAATTAAAGCAACTAATTTAGGTAATGACAATTGATTTATTCTCAATTCTGCCTCAGTTTCCCACGTTTTAATCTGAGTTTCTCCCTTAATTTCTATATCACTACTTAAAAGCTGAACCCCTAAATCATAACTAACTTGTTGATCATCATTAGATTTATAAGTATAGCCACCTTTCCCTGTTGCCTCAATTTTAACTATATCCTTTAACCCATTAGCAAGCACAGAAACATCCGCATTATTTAAGCGAATATTCGCCTTGATATCAATCGGTAAATTAAGCTCTCCTTCCCCTTTCATTTCTGGTAAATTTACCCATTTACCTGTTTTATCTTGTTCTATATAAACATTAGGATCATCAATAGTTACATCAAGCTCTAAAGGTTGACCAATAAGCAGAGGTAAGGGACTAAAATTAACAGTAATTCCCTTAATATCTGCTCTATCTCGATCATTTTCTTGGGTAGGAATTGCAGAATTTCCAATACGAATATGATTGAAAGAAAAACTTTCAACCTCTCCCACTCTTACCTCTCTTTCTAACAGTTTACTCAATTCTGATGAGAGGAGAGGAGACAACTTTTCATAGACAAAATAATTGATACCCCCGTACCCAGCAACTCCTAGGGATAACAATACCCCTCCAACGAGCAAAGTTGAGGGTTTCTTGACAAAATTAACCAGTCGTCCTAATAATGATGTACCGCTTTCAGACGGTTCTGGTGGAGGGTTAGGGGGGGTATTAGTCATGATTACCTAGCCAGGGGTCTGCAAATCTACTGACTAACTTAACACAAGTTGCCCTGATCCTTCAGAGAGTAGTCATTATTGATGCTTCAAAACACTAAAAAAAATTCATCTGAGGCTTTTATCAGACTAAAAGATTTGGGGAATTATTGTCAAAAAAGCGGTATGAGTTTCCGAAAATTGGCATCAAAACTTTCAAAAAAGCAATCAAAAAACAACAGAAGAAGTTAAGATTAAGCCATTGTTAAATATTTATGATCCAGATTATAACACTACATCAATTTGATTAAACTTTTGATACCATTCCACAACCAGTTTAATGATTTTCTAGCATAAGCAGGAATAGTAAAGTTTCCTTTCTTTAATTGATACTCATTAAATAATCCATTAAGAGAATCTTTATTGAAAATCATCATACCAATGTGACTATCTCCCTGGCCATAAAAAGCGTATAACCCATCTTCTTGGTTAACTGTTGCGCTAGTGTAATGAACCCCTGGATGTCTTCCCTTTTCGTCCCCTCCCATTTGTAGGGGTCTAGGAATGATGCTAGTGGGTAATAAGGTCTTTTTGCTGATCAAAGTCCCATATTGCAGATAGGTGCGGTTTCTTGGTTCCTGTTTTGGGTCTAAAAAATCATGAATAAACAGAATATAATGATCTTGATCCCAGGACACCATATTGCTGCTATTACCGATAAATTTTCCTTTATCATACCATTGATAATTAAGTTCAGATTCTAAGACTTTTTTTGTTGTTCCTCGTTCTAGATCAATTTCTAAAATGATATAAGGTTGAAAGGAATAAAGACACATTAATGACCCTTCATGGACAAAAAAACTCCAGTTCTTTTCTTCATTAAAAGCTTCAAAAGGGGGTTCGAGTAGACAGCGTAAATTTATCGTTTTGTTTTGTAGATCAATTTGAGAAATTCCTGGACGAGAGCGAATAATCCATTTTTGGGAATCAAGCAGTTGATAAACACTGTGATTACTATAAAGTTTACCCTGATATTCAAACAAACGCCAATCTTCAGGCCGACTATTAGGGGGTAAGGTTGGATAAGTGAGCGCAAAGCTTTCTTTGATGGTTAAATCTTGATTTAAAATACACCAAAAAGGAGTCCCTTGATGGGCCAAAAAATCCCCATACCAGACTGCATCATTAGACTCTCCACGACAAAGCAGATGAAATTCATTATCCTTGTATAAAGCTCCTGGATTAATGATACTACAAGCACTATTTGTCCCTAATTGACCTGCTGTAATAAGAGTTTTTTTAGCCCTAATTAAACCTGGATAGGTGTAACATAAGGCTAATTGTTTCATCTGTTCGTAGAGTGCATCATCATCTACTTGAGCGTTTGAAACAGATAGGGGTGATATTGGCCTGCGACCATGATACCCATGATAACCTCCTTCAATTATGCTCATATTGGTTTTACCTTTGACTCGACATAACCAAAACGCTCCATATCTAAAGAAGAATGATTATAGACAATTTCTTTCATCTTGTTTGTATATAATCTGTAGTAAGGTCGATGAATGGTAACACCATGATGAATTAAATCAAGCTTAGGTAAACCGATTTTCTCACACACTGTATGGAAGTCCTCTCTTAAATTTTCGTATCTTCCCACAAAATCAACTAAAATTTCCCCTTCCCCTTCTTCTTTTCCCTTCCAGCTATTAGTTAGATAACTGGTTTGGTGGTTTTCTAGGTCATACCATATATCCATCGTCTGCTTTACCCCGATTTCGTCAAGTTGCGATCGCCACTCCTCATCGGGTTCATGTCTACATTCCCCCATACTTAGAATAAAGTCTTCAAAATCTTTATATTGATTCCAAGGATGATACAATTCTGGGTATTCTTCTCTGTTAGTATATTCTGGATATTGGGTATACATGGAATACAAAGACAAAATCATGTCTAAGGGGTTACGAACAAAAGCAAAAGTAAAGTAATCATTCCATATTTTTTCCCCGACGTATTCCTTCATATATTTTGCCCAGATATGTTTCCACCATTCCCCTTCTGGACTTATTTCTGTTGCCTCAAAATCCATCCCTAAATAGTCACAAAGAACTTTCTCAATACTGGTTCCTCCTGTTTTACCAATATGAATGAAAATAAATTTGTATTCGTGGGAAATAATCATGATTGCTTACTTTTAATTCTCCTTGGTTTTTAGCGTAAGTATCTATTAATTAAATCTCCATAATTTTTGGAGAAAAATTCATCAATGGCCTTAATAATTTCTGGATCAGCCTCATTTTGATGGAAACTAAAATCATAGATATTATTTTGAGTATGGGATGTGTGTTGAGTGTCATAGATTTTGATAGACTGCTGACGATGGTATTCTAAATCAAAATTGCTTAAATCATAGGGCAATTCTAAGAAATCTAAAATCTTGGTAATTCCAGAAAGATCACTAACAATCTCAGGATAATAGACAAGCAGTTTTTTCCCCGAAAATTCATCATAAGCTTTGAGATTTTCAAAATATTCCTCAAACTCGAATACATCACCACTTCTGATCTTTTCTACGCTGAGATCCGTTATATCTTTTCCTTTCGCAGCACGAATAAATGATTCTCTATAATCCCTTAAAATTAACACAACTTTGCGATGTAATGGTTTCCCTTGGTCATCATAAAAAGGACAAAAACAGGAATCAACCTCAGCTGCATATTTAACATAATGGGTTCGGTAAACTGCTAACTCTCCATCTTCGATCAGTTTAGTCTTTCCTGCGGTGCGTAGTCCGGTAAAATATTCGATACAATAACGTACCCAGTTAAACCCACTTGCAGGGTAAGAAACAATAATACCTTTTCTAGAGTCTAATCCTTTCATAATTCCCAATTGTTTGTTTTTGTTCTTGTTTAGTTGATACTGGTCAAATAACCCATTCAGGTAATCTTTATTAAACACCACAATTCCCGTATGGGTGTCTCCCTGTCCATAAAATCCATATAACCCGTCTTCTCGGTTAACTAATGCGCTGGTGTAATGCACTCCTGGATGTCTCCCTGGTTCATCTCCCCCTATAATTAAGGGTCGGGGGATAATGCTTGTGGGGAGTAAGGTGCGTTTACTTATCAGAGTTCCGTATTGCATATAAGCGCGGTTTCTCTGTTCATGTTTGGGTTCTAAGAAATCATGGACAAACATAATATAATGATCCTCATTCCAAGAGACTAAATTGGTGCTATTCCCCACAAATTTTCCCTTATCATACCATTGATAATTAGGTTCAGCTTCTAATATTTTGTAAGTTCTTCCCCGTTCTAGATCAATCTCTAAAATAACATAAGGTTTAAAGGAATAAACACACATCAATGAATCTTCATGAACAAAGAAACTCCAGTTTTTTTCTTCTGATGAAGCTTCAAAAGGGGGTTCTAGTATCCAGCGCAATGTTAGGGTTCGGTTTTGTAGATCAATTTCCGAAATTCCTGGACGAGAACGCACAATCCATTGTTCACGATCAAGCATCATATAAATGCTATGATTTGTGTAAAGTTTGCCCTGATATTCAAACAAACGCCAATCTTCTGGCCGACTATTAGGAGGTAATTCTGGATAATGCAGTAAAAAGCTTTCTTTGATGTTTAGGTTATCATCTAAAATACACCACAAAGGACTCGCTTGATGAACTAAAAAATCCCCAAACCAGACGGTTTCATCAGGTTCTCCTCGACACAGTAATTGAAACTTCTGGTCTTGATATAATGCTCCTGGATTAATAATACTATAAGTGCTATGAGTTCCTAATTGACCGGCCCCAATGATTTGTTTTTTTGTCTGAATTAACCCATCATCTGGATGACATAGGGACAAATATCTCATTTGTTTGTATATCCCATCGTTTTCTGCTTGATAGTTTGATAGGGATAAATGTGGAATTGCTCCGCGACTGCGATGACCGTTAAACTCACCATTCATTCTGTGTATGTTTGATTTACATTCTGTCATTTAACCTTCGATAATATTATCATTTAACTAATAATTATTATATATTTATTATCCCTTTTTTTTCATAAATAAATATAAAAAAATGTTGTATTTTTGTGAATTTTTACAAAAACAGGGGAAAGCCTTAATGTAACAAAAGGATCAATTTCTTTTCCTGTTGCGTCTGATAAGGTGCCATGATTTCGGTTTCTCCGTTAATGAATGATTGCTGACAAAATTCCCCTTGACCATCTGTGTGAATTACGAAATTCAGTAGGAGTCAATAGACGTTAACTCCTACTTGTTTTGATTACTTATTTTTTAAGGAATACTGAAAGTAGACACTTCATTACCCTTTGAATCTAATAACGTAGCGGTATCTCCTTTGTTTTTCCAAACTCCCCATTCAGAGAAGAAAAGAAAACCGCCTGATTCGGGATGATATTCATTATTATAGACTTTAATACTTTGCCCTGGGTTTAATTTAATTCCCACTGGAAAAATATATTTTAGACTCTTGGCTAAAGATTTAATTTTCCAACCTGATAAATCGGCTACTGCGGTACCATTATTCGTAATTTCCACATATTGATCAGCTTTTTTATCTGCTTTTGCCTTATAGAATAGATCACTAATTTCTACTGTAGCAACAGCCGGTTCTACTGATAATTGACCAGGTAACTGTGCATTTTGGAAAACGGCTCCATAAATCTTACCGTTATTGTTGCTTGAAGTTTTATCAACAGCAACATTATTAGCAGCCGTTGTCAGCGGCCAATATCCCACTAACCCGTTTTCATTACCTGTTAAACGATGATACATATCGGCTTTTATTTCATCAGCAGAACGAGCTTTATTCCACAAACGAATTTCTGTCAGATATCCTTTATAGTATTGGCCTTTTTCTCCTGTCAGACCGGCTCCTATTATTAACTCTGTATTGTCTGCTACTAATGAGCCATCTACAGAACTTTTGGTAATTAATTCACCATTAATAAATATTTTGGCAACTTTCCCATCATTGGTAATAGCAATATGTTGCCATTGATCCCATTTAACAATGTTTTCAGAGGTGTTAGATATAGCTTTAGCTGATTGTGTTGTATGCCAATTATGTCCAATCTGTCCTAAATAACATAACCATAAATTATAGTTGAAATTAACCTTACCAAAAACCCCTACCCAACCGTTAGGAATACCATCGGTTTTCAGCCAAAGTTCTACAGTATAATTTAATATCCGTAGGGAAGGACTATCAGGAATTTTGATGTAATCTTCGTCACCATCAAAATATAATACGGGGACTACATTTGCCATGATTTTGTTTCCTCTGTGACTATTATTTGTCAAGTAGTTTTTTCCTAACTCAGTATACCATTATTATTGTCAATTACTGAAAGAATTTAGATTAAAATTCATAAAAAAAACTTGACAAATTAAGATATTTGATTAGAAAATCGGGCGTTGCTGAATCAGGGTATGAAACAGCCATTCTTTGCGTCTTTGCACGGCAGTCGCTCTACTTGGGGAGACCCCAAGACCGCGCTGCCTCGTCTTTGCGCGAGATAAAAATCATACCATCAATCAGCAACGCCAGAATTTCACTTAAATAACCATATCATTGTTTTTGACTCAAACTTAAAATTTAATTTTATTAAGATTAACTTGACAAAAAGTTTCATTTACATTCCGTTTTTTGACCTTCGATAATACTCCCATATTTTATCATAACTTAATCTTAAAGAAATGTTAAAATAGAGAGTATAGATAGTATAGAGAGTATAGATAGTATAGAGAGTATAGATAGTATAGATAGTATAGATAGTATAGATAGAGCTTGTTACGAATCTTGATTTTGTAGGGTTTTAATCCAAGAGATGCTATGATGTTTTTGTCTTAAAATTAAGCGAACAAAAAAATCTCTATTGCTCTTTGTTTTAGGGTTAACTATCGCTTGTCCACAATCTAAAAATTTTGGCAATAGCTTTCTTATTCAGAAAAGTGATCGCACTTTCTTTCATTAGTTAATAATGAAGAATGAATAATTAATAATGAATAATTATTCATTATTAACTCAACAACTTTGGAGAAAACAATCGTGAAACAAACAATGCTCAAAAGCCTTCAGGTAATGCTGATGGCAGTTTTATTGCTGTTGACGATGGTGGGACGACCGGCGATCGCCCAAACCAGTCCCGAACTGACTTATGGGAAAGAATACTATCTCCCTAATCTTTGGAACGGAGACGGAGGCTACTTAGACACGAACGGTCGAGGATGTGAAGGTAATGACCTTTGTGTCTCAACGTCTCATGCTCCAGACGAAAGAGGTTACAATACCTCAACTTGGACAATGGTTTCTGCAACTGGTAAACAAGTGGACACCCCTGTTTTATACAATGAGAAAGTCTACCTACAGAATGGATTTAATGGTAGCTATTTGGACACAAATAGTCGAGGATGTGAAGGTAATGACCTTTGTGTATCAACTTCTCGTGGTGCAAACGAAAGAGGTTACAATACCTCGACTTGGACTATCCTTTCAGCAAGTGGCAAACAGTCTGGGACTCCTGTGTTGTCAAATGATGAGATTTACCTACAGAATGTCTATGATAATAGCTATTTAGATACCAGAGGTGCAGGTTGTGAAAACAATTACCTTTGTGTCTCCACATCGAGTACCAAAGAACGCGATCCGAAAACCACTCATTGGCGTATTGTCTATAAAAAACCACCAGTAGCCATTACGCCACCAGGAGAACTCAAACCAGGGTTTCCTGAACCACCTGTAACTGTTAATCCCTGTGACCCCAATAAACCCATTCCTGGGGCATTTAGTACCATTCGTATTGGTGATTTTGATGGTTTTGGCTTTAAGGATGGGACAGGGCTAAAATCTACCTCTGGTAGTGCCATTAACCTTGATGGTAACGGTATTCTTTCTACCAAAGACTATCTCCCTGACTTCAATGGGGATAATAAGATCAGTAACCGCGATGCGGGAGATCCCTTTGATAATCGTTCCGATGCCGAAGTCGCTGGAACCTTACTCACGGGTGACGGTTTTGAAGATATGGGAAGTAAAGGATCTGATTATACCGATCTTTCTTTAGGTAAAGCGTTCGGTTATAAGACTTCTTCGACTTATGGCCATTCCTTCCCCGATGGTGATCCCAATACTTTACCCAATACCCCCAGTTTCCAATTCCGCTTTAAGGTGGCTAAAGATAAATTACCCCAAGGCACACCCTTATTCTTCAATGTCATCTTTGGAGACTATGATGTTGAACCCGTGGTAGTGATTCTCAAGAATAGTCAGGGTAAAACTGTCAGACAAGAATTAACCGCCTCTGCTAAGGGAGAAAACGATGGCATCATTCAATCGGCCTTTGGTACCTTAGACTTCTCCCAAGTCTTTGCCGATGGTGATACCAGTGGAGAAACAGGATATTGGGTAGGTTCTTTGGATGTAGATTTTGATGCACCGACAGAACCCTATTTATCCTTCGATTTTGCGGAAATTGGTACTCAGCAAATTCCTTTGACCTCTTGTCCACAATCTTAAATTTTAGGCGATCGCTTTTCTGAAAAAGAAGGCGATCGCACTTTTTTTCAATTAGTGAATAATTCATGATGAATAATTATTCATTGATAACTCAACAACTTTGGAGAAAACAATCGTGAAACGAACAATGCTCAAAAGCCTTCAGGTAATGCTGATGGCAGTTTTATTGCTGTTGATGATGGTGGGACAACCTGCGATCGCCCAAGGTGGGACATCTATTAACACCCTGTTAAATGATTACACTGTGGCGGTAGCTACTGCAACAGTTAAGACTCAAAAGAGCAATTATGCTGCCAATGAGCAGATTATTGTGGAATATTCCGGTTTTCCTGGTAACAAAAACGATTGGATCACCATTTCTTCCTCTGATAAGCCAGACAATAGCTATGGTCCATACTTTTACACTCAGGGTAAACAGAATGGGACTTACACCTTTAACGGTCTTCCGGCTGGTAATTATCAGGTGCGTAGCTATTTTAACTGGCCTGCTGGCGGCTATACCGTTCAAACTCGTTCTAGCTTTACCGTTGGTGACACAGCAGTGGCTCCTCCCACAACAAAACCAGGGACTTGTTTAGAAGGGGATCAGGCTACCTTAATTGATTTCAACAAAGAAGAAACAGTAAATGGCAAGGCCGCGCCTATTTCCAGTGGTGGCGTAACCATTTCTTTTGAAGGACTCAACGTCATTGAAGTAGGTCAGTCTCAAGGGGGATTTGGTGGTCAAGCAGGGCCGAACCAAGTCATTGCCTCAGACCAAGGCAATTTTAATGGTCGCTTTTTGACAGAACCTGGTAACCGGGCTGCTTATCGTCCTATTAACTATCGCCGAGCGATCACGTTCAGTGAACCAGTTAATCATCTCTGCTTGTACATGGCTGACATTGATAGTGGTCAAGGCATTAATCTCAAAGTCTTAAATGCTCAAGGAGAAAGTCTCTACACCAAAGCCTTTCCCAGTTCTACTGGTGCAGACGCATCCCTGACGAAATTGGACTTGAGTCAACTCAAAGGCATTAAAACTATTGAGATGATTGGAGATGATCCCATTGGAATTGACAATTTAACTTTTTCCTCTGTCGCAACTGAACCCAAACCAGAACCTACACCTATAGCTAAACCTGAACCTACACCAGAACCTACACCTATAGCTAAACCTGAACCTACACCAGAACCTAATCCCTGTGACCCCAATAAACCGATTCCTGGGGCGTTTAGTTCCATTCGTCTTGGTGATTTCGATGGTTTTGGCTTCAAAGAGGGACAAGGCTTAAAAGCCGCTTATGGTGGGACTATTAACGTTGATGGCACTGGTACTCTCTCAACAGGAGATTTTCTGCCTGATTTCAATGGAGATGGTAAATTTAGCAACCGTGATGCGGGTGATCCCTTTGATAATCGTTCTGATGCAGAAGTAGTCGGGACTTCCCTCACGGGTGACGGTTTTGAGGATATGGGTAGCAAAGGCTCTGATTATACGGATGTTTTCTTAGGTAAGGCCTTCGGTTATAAGAGTTCTTCGACTTATGGCCATTCCTTCCCCGATGGTGATCCCAATACTTTACCTAATACCCCTGGGTTTAAGTTTCACTTTAAGGTAGCTAAGGCTAAACTACCCCAAGGCACACCTTTGTTTTTAAATGTGATGCTTGGGGACTACGATGTTGAACCCGTACAAGTCATTTTCAAGGGTGCGGATGGTCAGACTGTCACCAAAGATGTGATAGCCTCTGCTAAAGGGGACAAAGATGGCATAATTCAAGCTTCTTATGTCCCTCTGGAGTTTGATCAAGTGTTTAGTGATGGTGATGTTAGTGGTGAAGCTGGTTATTGGGTTGGTTATTTTGATGTAGATTTTGATGCCCCCAATGAACCGACTCTAGCCTTCGATTTTGCCGAAATTGGCACTAAACAGATTCCTTTGACTCCTTGTCCACAATCTTAAAATTTTAGCGATCGCTTTTCTGAAAAAGAAGGCGATCGCACAAATTTTGCTCAAAAGTCCAAAAATTTAGCATATGTGTACAGGCTTACAAAACTTGAAAAAGATGAAAAAGACATCTTAACTACAAGAGATTTTCTGCCAGACTTTAATAAAGATGGCAAAATCAGTAACCGTGATGCGGGTGATCCTTTTGATAACCGTTCCGATGCAGAAATTGCTAACACCTATATTACTGGGTTAGGATTTACTGATACAGGCAGCAAAGGCTCTGAATATACAGATCTCTCCTTAGCCAGAGCTTTTGGTTATAAAGATGCTTCTAGCTACGGAAAACCCTTTCCTGGGGGCAAACCCGACGCACTCCCCTATAAACCCGTCTTTACGTTTAACTTCAAGGTAGAAAAAGACAAACTACCCAAAGATACACCTTTGTTTTTAAACGTCATGGTAGGGGATTATGATGTAGAACCCGCAGAAGTTATCTTAACCAGTGCTGATGGCTCAACTGTGACCACAGAGTTAAACGCTTCTGCCAAAGGAACAAAAGATGGGCGGATTCAAGCCACATTTGTTCCCCTCAACTTCTCTCAGGTATTTACAGACAAAGGGGACTTTTGGCAAGGGTCATTAATCGCTGAATTTAATGCCCCCGAAGAACCCTATTTAGCCTTTGATTTTGCTGAGATCGGAACGGATCAAATTCCTCTAGTTCCCTGTCCCAGTAATAAACCCCCTGTGGTAGATAAATCCATTCCTGACCAAGCTATTAACCCTTGTAATGGCTTCAGTTTCACCATTCCCAAGGGAACATTTAGTGATCCTGATGGTGATTCATTGAGTTACACTGCAACCTTAGAGAATGGCAGTGCTTTACCCAGTTGGTTAAACTTTGAGGGAACAACGGGCAAGTTTTCTGGCGTGCCAGGGGATAAAGAAGTTAACAGTTTGCTGGTGTTCGTCCTAATAATGGAGATGCTGTTCTTGATGGTAATGGTTTAGGAGAAGATTATCCTTCTGTTGCTCAAGTTAAAGCGGCAGTGGAAAAAGCCAATATTGTGCCGATTTTCCTGGTCACTCAGAACTATGTCCCGACTTATCAACAGCTAGTTAGTCAGTTGGGTGTGGGAACCGTTATCCCTTTAAGTCCTAATAGTTCTAATTTGGTTTCTGCCATTGAACAGGGCTTAGAACAAGTCAACAAGGACTTTACTATTGTTGCGGTTGATGACAACTTTAACTATGTCTATCGCATTGATCCGAGTCAGTTTAAAGGGGTTGCCCCAGGATCTGACTTGACCTTCAATGTGGTGTTAAAGTATTCCGGTCAAGGTAGTGGTGATCAGATCACTATCCGAGCCTTGGGAACGGGTGATTTGGTTATTGATACACAAGTTGGGGTGTCTTTCTAGGGTGTTCAATTTGTGAGCATTTGCCCCAAAATCTTTCGCTTTACTTGTGTTCTGTCGGAACGGCTTGAAAAGTCGATTCCCACAGGACACAGACTTTTTAACCAGGTACTAAAAAGGGGGCGATCGCACAGTATCGCCCCCTTTTTCTCCTGCTATAGCAATCGTAAATGATTCCTAAATAGCAATACTTTGGGGAATATGAGAAGGCAGCAAATAAACATAGGGAATTTTGCCTTCTTTAACCAATTTTTTGTTACGTTCTTGTAGTTGAACTTCAATTTCTTTCAACCGTTTACGAAAATCCTTAAATGCCTGTCTGTCCGAGTCATTTTTTAAAGGATTAGGCAAGGTTAAAAGACTCTTACTGGTGTAGGGAGGAAGTATGGTTAAGACCTTAACTAAGACGATTTGCTTGATGGTTTGTTTGCGATCAGGTAGCCAATCTAATAAGATTTTTTCTCTGTCTTCTTCGGTCTTCACATCTTCACCATAAAGAGAAGAAAAAGGCTTATACAAGGCAAAGGGCATATTAGAAACCCAAGAACCATAATCGTATTGTCCAAAATTAACAGCAGCGTGTTGCGTAGTTGCCAGAAAAATCATGGTAGTGACAATCTCAATTAGATCATCCAAATTATTAAGTTTTCCTGTCAATTGATCGGCTTTTTCTTCTGGCAATAACCCTTGAATTGTTCCCGCATTAGGGTCAATTAATTCATTTTTCCAGGCTTGTAGTTGAGCATCACTTTCTACTGCGCTGTTGTCTTTATAGTGGTTTTTCAGAACATCACTGACATACTTTCTCGTAGCATCCCACATGAGGAGTGCATCATCTTTATAGTGATAGTTAGGCAAGTCACTTACTCCACGGACTTCTAAACGCTGAGGTAAGGCTTTTTTGTAGAACAGCCAAGGTTCACCTTCATAGTCGGTTACTAACCCTTTGCCCCAATAAGCTCGGCTTAATAATTCATTAGAGCCAGTGTAACCTAATGCCCCTGTGCTATCAAAGAAATTGCCTCGCCCTAAAAAGGTGGAACGAGCCATATAATTAATAGCTAAGGTGTTAAAAAAGTGGGGTTTGAGTAGTTGATAAAGAATATGATCTGGTGATAAAGTTCGATAGGTACTAACGGTACAAACTTCAATCACTAAATGGGTATCAAGTAAGTGAGCAATAATGCCTTGATAAGCGATATCCGTCGCGGCAACTGCTAATTTAGCCGCTTTCCATTCTGTAGGAGAAGATTTAGGCGTTAAAATCTCTGGATAAGGATCAGTTTTTGGATTATATTTTTGCTTGACTTTGATAGCAACAGGGAGCAACTGTTCTTGATCATTGAGATAAAATAAACACAGAGGAGAAGCGGAATATCGTCCCAGTTGATCTTCTTGTTTTGGCTCAACGATGTCACCAAAAACTTGATAATCTAGTAAGTATAATTTCCCTTTTTCAAAAGCTGAAGCCAAGGAAAAACTATCGCCTAAATAGGGTTTAAGATGGTCATCTGTTACGGGAAATCTACCATCTGTTACAAGATCTTCTGGATTAGCTTTTCTCATTAAAACAGGGTTTAGTCCCCCTAAGAATTGATTGCCAAATTCGGCATCTTCTTCCCATCTATCAGCAATTAAAGGTTTCGGTAATAATGTCCAAGGTTTGAAAAATTGAGCCAAATCTTTCAGTTTTTCCCATTTATTAGCAGGAGCTAATGCTACCCCTAAGCCTAAATCAGCAACTCCTTTAAATTCAATTTTGTTTCTAGTAGAAAAACCCAAGACATGAAGAAGTTGAGCAAGAATTAAACTTAAAGCAGAAATAAGCGCAGTAAAATCAAATAAGAAAACCTTGAAAGGACTCATTCCTTCCCCCTTCGGAAGTCCAACTACATAGGGAGGTGCGCCAGGATAACGCACTTTAGGATCAACCCAGGTAAAGGTATCTTTAGGATTACTTGACATATTGTTGATTTATCCTCTAAAAGTGATGAAGAAATAGTTAACAAAGAAGCTAAAACCCTCTGGCAAAAGTCCTCAAAAGCTGATACAAGAGCAACCATAAACAAGACAAAAAGTCAATGAGTTTTATTACCTTTTTTTTTGTTTTTACCCCTCTTTTTTCGCTCTATCAGAACCGATGAAAGGTGGATTAGATCAATTAACTTAAAAACGAAAGCTTATAAAAAAGCCCTTTTGGGTTTTATATTACAAGACAAATCTACCCAAATCTCTAAAATCAACTTTTGCTTAAAAATTCTTGATACTGAAGTTTGGACTATAGTGTATTAGGATCAATGCGTGACGACTCCCAACGCCGAGCAAGCTACGGCGTGGGCTTCTCCAAGTCTCGAA